>JBDTBX010000355.1:0-7066 GCA_039923915.1 Nostocoides sp.
GTCGGGTGGAGAAGAACACTCCCTCGTCGCGACCTACCCGCTCGCCGAGGACGTCCCCCGCGGCTGGGTGATCATCGGGGCGGTGACTGCGGCGACCGCGGCGGCAGGTGCTGCGCCGGGAGTGGCCGTGGCCGGCATACGGACTGCCCCTCGAGGTTGGGACCATTTCGCCCGCTGAACGTTCGGGCCCGGCGTGAGACTTTGGGAGACTTTTGCCCCAAGAAGCCGCAGCAGAAAGGCCGGTCGACCCGTGACGGGGGACCGGCCTTGGTGCGTGTGCCGTGAGGCGGGCGTCAGCGCTTGGTGACCTTGCCGGCCTTGAGGCACGAGGTGCAGACGTTGAGCCGCTTGGGGGTGACACCCGCGTCGCCGACCAGGGCGCGCACGCGCTGGATGTTGGGGTTCCAACGACGCTTGGTGCGCCGGTGGGAGTGCGAGATGCTGTGCCCGAAGCTGGGGCCCTTGCCGCAGACGTCGCAGTTGGCAGCCACGGGGGGTACTCCTTGGGATGGTGTTGACGATGGTCGGTGCCGCGGCCCGGATCCCGAGGGACACAGCGAGCAGGTGGAACCGGTCAAGAGTAGCCGAGGGCAAGGTGCCGAACCAAAACGAGGTCGGTGCCGTTCGTTAGCCTTCGAACGTGCCCGATGTCATCACCGCTGCCGACGCCCGCCACTGGGCGGCGGCGACGCGTGGGCTGCTCGCCGTGCACCGGGCTGCGATCGACCGGCTCAACGTCTATCCCGTGCCTGACGGCGACACCGGGTCCAACCTGTTCATGACCTTCGACGGTGCCATCGAGGCGGTGGCGTCGGAGCAGGCGACCCGGGGGACGATCGGTCAGGCCAGCCTCGCCGAGGAGCTCTCCGGGATGTCCCGGGCGATGCTCCTCTCGGCGCGCGGCAACTCCGGGGTCATCCTGTCCCAGCTGGTCCGCGGCTTCGCCGACATCGCGTCCGAGCCCGGGGTCGAGGTGATCGACGCGCCGCTCCTCGCCCGGGCCGCCACCAGGTCCGCCGAGCGCGGGCGGGCCAGCGTCGCCCACCCCGTCGAGGGGACCATCCTCACCGTCGCCTCGGCTGCGGCGACCGCCGCACAGCAGGCGGCCGACGCCGACGGTGACCTTGCCGAGGTGACCCGGGCGATGCTGGCCGGTGCCGAGGCTGCCCTTGCGCAGACCCCGAGTCAACTGCCCGCCCTGGCCGCTGCCGGGGTCGTCGACGCAGGCGGCGCCGGCTACGTCCTGCTCCTCGACGCCCTGCACCGCGTCGTCCTCGGGGAAGCGGCGCCGACCCGCCTCACCGGCCCCGGCTCGGTGGGGGAGCGCGGCCGGGCCGCGCAGTGGTCCTCCTCGATCCCGTATGCCGGTCAGTCCGGCTCTCCCGACGGCCCACCTCCTGCGGCGGGTCACGCCAACCCGGCCGACGGCGGAGGTGCGGACGGCCCGGCATACGAGGTCATGTACCTCCTCGCCGAGAGCTCCGACGACGCGGTGGCGTCCCTCACCGGGCGCCTCGACACCCTCGGCGACTCCCTGCTCGTCGTCGGCGGACCCGACATCTGGAGCGTCCACGTCCACGTCGACGACGTTGGTGCGGCCATCGAAGCCGGCCTCGAGGCCGGCCGACCGCAGCGGATCCGGGTCACCCACTTCGCCGAGCAGGTCGCTGCGCGGCACCGCGACATCGCCGACGTGGGGGTCGTGGCCTGCGCGGCCGGCCCGGGCATCGCCGCCCTCCTGCGCGAAGGTGGTGCGGTCGTCGTCGACAGCGGACCGGGGCGCCGCGCGTCGACCGGCCAGCTCCTCGAGGCCGCTCGGACGACCCACGCCCAAACGGTGCTGCTCCTGCCCAACGACAACGACACCCTGATGGCGGCGCGGGCTGCCGCCGCCGCCGGGCGCGACGAAGGCCTCACCGTCGATGTCATCGTCTCGCGCACCGTCGTCCAGGGTCTCGCCGCCCTCGCCGTCTACGACCCCGGCGTCCCCGCCGGCCAGAACGCGGTGGCCATGACCGAGGCGGCGGTGGCGACCCGGCACGGCGCCGTCACCGTGGCGGCGCGCGACGGCCTCACGACGGCCGGTATGTGCAGGGTCGGCGACATCCTCGGCGTGGTCGACGGCGACTTCGCCCTCATCGGCAGCGACCTCGCCACCGTCGCGGACGAGGTCCTTAGCCTGTTGCTTGCCGGCGGCGGTGAGCTGGTCACGCTGGTGGTCGGCGCCGAGGCCCCCCACGGCCTCGCGGCCGCCGTCACCGAGGCGCTCGCCGTTGACCACCCGCGCCTCGAGGTGGTCCTGGTCGACGGTGGCCAGCCCCACTACCCGCTCCTCGTCGGGGTCGAGTGACGTGATCGGCCCGTCCTCCCGCCTGCCCGACATCGTCGCCAAGGCCGCCGGCCCGCTCGCCAAGGCGCGCGGCATACGGACCGTGGAGGACCTCCTCGGGTTCTGGCCGAGGCGCTACCTCTCACCGGGCACCAACCTCGCCGGTCTCCACAACGGGATGTATGCCGTCGTCGTCGCCGACGTCAAGACGGCCGTCAAGCGCCCGATGAAGGTGCGCAAGGGCTCGATTCTCAACGTGACCGTGACCGACGGCAGCAACGACCTCGACATCACCTTCTTCAAGCCGTTCGGTCACGAGGCCAAGCTCGTCCCGGGCGCCCGCGCAGTCTTTGCCGGGCAGGTCTCGTACTTCAACGGCAAGCCTCAGCTGGCCCACCCCGACTACGAGATCCTCGACCCGCACGGCGAGTTCTCCCAGCGCGGGCTGATGCCGATCTACTCACGGGTCCCGGGCATGCAGAACTGGAAGGTGAGCCAGTGCGTCCAGCTCGTCCTGGACCAGCTCGACGACCTGCCCGACCCCATCCCGCTCGACATCCGGCTCAAGCACCGCCTCGACACCCGGCTGGAGAGCCTGGCCCTCATCCACACGCCGCACACACGTGAGCAGGTGGCGCGCGCGCAGAACCGGATGCGCTTCGAGGAGGCCTTCGTCATCCAGACGGCGCTCGCCCTGCGTCGGGCCGAGCAGGCCCGCGAAGCGGCGACGCCACGGCGGGCGAGGGCGGGCGGGCTGCTCGACGCGTTCGACGCCCGGATGCCGTTCGACCTCACTGACGGGCAGGTCGCCGTCGGCGTGGAGATCACCACCGACCTGGCCGCCGAGATCCCGATGAACCGGCTGTTGCAGGGCGAGGTCGGCTCGGGCAAGACCGTCGTCGCGCTCCGGGCCATGCTGACCGTCGTCGACGCCGGGGGGCAGGCCGCCCTCCTCGCACCGACCGAGGTCCTCGCCCAGCAGCACCACCGCTCGATCAGCGCCATGCTGGGCCGGCTCGCCGAGGCCGGGATGCTGGGTGGCAGCGACGTCGGCACCCAGGTGGCCCTGCTCACCGGAAGCATGGGCAAGGCGGCCCGCCAGCAGGCGATGCTCTCCGTCGTCACGGGTGAGGCGGGCATTGTCGTGGGCACCCATGCCCTGCTCGAGGACGTCGTCGAGTTCCGCGACCTCGCCCTCGTCGTCGTCGACGAGCAGCACCGGTTCGGCGTCGAGCAGCGAGATGCGTTGCGCGCCAAAGGTTCTGCCCCACCACACCTGCTGGTCATGACGGCGACGCCGATCCCGCGGACGGTCGCCATGACGGTCTTCGGCGACATGGCCACCTCGACCCTGACCGAGCTCCCCCGCGGTCGCGCGCCGATCGTCACCCACACCGTCGCCGAGCACCGCGAGGGCTGGATGGCGCGGGTCTGGCAGCGGGTGGGGGAGCAGGCGGCGCAGGGGCGGCAGGTCTACGTCGTCTGCCCGCGGATCCACGCCGACGACACGGGGGCCGCCGACGGACTGGCCCTGCTCGACACGGTCTCGCCTCGCCCGAAGGGTTGCGCCAACCAGACCGACTCCGACGACTTCGAGCTGTGGGACGACGAGGTCGAGGACGTGCCCGTTCGCACCCCGCCGCACGCCGTGCTGGCGGTGGTCGAGCGCCTCCGCACCGAGGTGCCGTCCCTCGACGGGCGCCGGATCGAGGTGCTGCACGGCCAGATGGCGCCCGAGGACAAGGACGCGACGATGACCGCGTTCGCCCACGGTGACATCGACGTCCTCGTCGCGACGACCGTCATCGAGGTCGGCGTCGACGTTCCCAATGCCACCGTCATGGTCGTCCTGGACGCCGACCGGTTCGGCGTCTCCCAGCTGCACCAGCTGCGCGGTCGCATCGGTCGCGGCGGGCACGCCGGGCTCTGCCTGCTCGTGAGCGGCTCGGACAACGAGGACTCCCTGGCCCGGCTCGAGGCGGTCGCGAGCACGACCGACGGTTTCGAGCTGGCCCGCCTCGACCTGAGCCAGCGCCGCGAGGGCGACATCCTCGGCTCGGCCCAGAGTGGGGGCCGCAACAGCCTGCGCTCGCTGTCACTGCTGCGTGACGAGGAGATCATCGTGGCGGCCCACGACGACGCGTTCGCCCTCGTCGCCGCGGACCCGACCCTCGCCGGCCACCCCGACCTCCGCGCGGCGGTCGTCGAGCGCCTCGACGAGGACCAGGCCGCCTTCCTGGAGCGCGGATGACCCGGATCATCGCCGGCTCGGCCGGTGGCCGGTCGCTGCGCACCCTCGCCGGAGACGGCACCCGGCCCACCTCGGACCGGGTCCGCGAAGCGGTCTTCTCCGCGCTCGCGGCCCGCGATGCCATCGCCGGGGTTGCGGTGCTCGACCTGTATGCCGGGTCCGGGGCCCTGGGTCTGGAGGCGGCCAGCCGTGGCGCCGCATCGGTGACCCTCGTCGAGGCCGACCGCCGTGCGGCAGCCGTCGCGTCGGCCAACCTCGCCGCCCTCGGCTTCAGCAGGTGTCAGGTGGTGACGGCCAAGGTCGGTGCCTTCCTCGCCCGCCCGGCCGGCGCGGCATACGGGCTGGCCTTCCTCGACCCGCCCTACGCCGTGACAGAGGACGAGCTGGGTGTGGTCCTGGCTGCCCTGGCGACTGGCGGCTGGCTCGCCAAGGACGCCCTCGTCGTCGTCGAACGTTCCACCCGGTCGCCGGCACCGTCCTGGCCGACCGGCCTGGTGCCCGAGACCACCAAGGCCTACGGCGACACGGCCATCCACTACGCCACCCGCGATAGGTTGGCGCGCGTGAGTGAGCAGCCCCGACGATGTGTGTGTCCCGGGTCCTACGACCCGGTGACCAACGGGCACCTCGACGTCATCGCGCGCGCCGCCCGGCTCTTCGACGAGGTCGTCGTGGCCATCCTGCACAACCCGGCCAAGTCCGGCACCTTCACGGTCGAGGAGCGGACGGCCTACCTGCGGGACGGGCTCGCCCACCTGCCCAACGTGAGGGTCGCGGCCTACGCGAGCATGCTCGTCGTCGACGTCTGCCAACGGGTCGGAGCCGACGCCATGGTCAAGGGCCTCCGGGGTGGCACCGACCTCGCCTTCGAATGGCCGATGGCCCTGATGAACAAGCACCTGACCGACGTCGAGACGCTGTTCCTACCCGGCAACCCGGCGTACGAGCACGTGTCGAGCAGCCTGGTCAAGGAGGTCGTCCGCTACGGCGGCGACGTCACCGGGCTCGTGCCCGACGCCGTGCGGGACGGCCTCGTCGCGCGCCTGCGGGAGCAGTGACCTGAAGCAAAGCGCTCAGACAGCACCGGTCAGCGGCACGGCGGCCACGCCGTCGCAGAGCGGATTCCGAGCAGATGTCGAAGGCCTGCGGGCGGTCGCCGTCCTGCTCGTCGTTGCCTTCCACGCCGGGTTGCCGCTCCGCCAGGGGCTGCTCGGCGTCGACGTCTTCTTCGTCATCTCCGGCTACCTCATCACCGGGATCCTGATCCGCGAGCTGGACGACACGGGCACGATCTCCTGGGGCCGCTTCCTCGCCCGCCGGATCCGACGGCTGCTGCCGGCGGCGGTCCTCGTCCTCGCGGCCACGGCGGTCGTGGCGTGGTTCGTCGTGCCCGGACTGCGTCGGGTCACGATCGGCGCCGACGTCGCCGGCGCCGCTCTCTACGTCGTCAACTGGGTCTTCGCCCACCGGGCCGTGGACTACCTGTCCGCCGATGCGACCCCCTCACCGGTACAGAACTACTGGTCGCTGTCGGTCGAGGAGCAGTTCTACGTCCTCTGGCCGCTGGCCCTCATCGCCGTGGCCTGGCTGGGGCGGCGCGTCTCTTCCCGGAGCCTGCGGCCGGCCGCGATCGCCGTCCTCCTCGCGGCGATTTCGGTGCCGTCGTTCGCGTATGCCGCGTGGCTGGGGCACGTCGACCCCGCCCGCTCCTACTTCGTGACGACGACCCGGGCCTGGGAGCTGGGCGTGGGCGCCGCCCTGGCCCTGGCGGTGGCCCACTCACGGCTCCCCGACCTGGTTCAGCGGCACCCGCGGCTGGCCGCCGTCGCAGGTTGGGCCGGTCTGGTCGCGATCCTCGCGACGGCGTACCGACTGCCGACAGGTGCCGTCTGGCCGGGACCGTGGACACTGCTGCCCACCCTCGGAGCCGCCGCCGTGCTCGCTTCCGGCCTCGCCGGCCCCCGAGGGCCGGGCCGCCTCCTCGGCACGGCCCCGATGGTGTGGATCGGGGGGCTCTCGTACTCCCTCTACCTCTGGCACTGGCCGGCCCTCGTCCTCACCGAATGGGCGGTCGGCCCGCTCACGACCCCGGAGATGGCTGCCGTCATGGCGCTCGCCGTGCTGCCGGCGTGGGCCAGCCTGCGGCTCATCGAGCGGCCGATCCACCACAGCACGACGCTGGCCCGCAGGGTGCGCCCCGTGCTGGCGCTGGGCGTGTCCCTCTCTGCCGCAGGCGCCCTCGTCGGGCTGCCGCTCGCCACGGCCACATCCGAGTTCCGCACGACGCCGGCCTCCGGGGTCCGACCGGCCATCACGAGTCTCGGGGCCGGGACGATGACCGATCCGCCGAGCACCGACCCTGCGGCGTATGCCGGGACGTGGGACTGGGTGACCCCGGACCCAGAGCGCGCGGGCGAGGACCGGCCCGCCGCCGACGTCGACCATTGCCAGGTCGACCGGCTCACCACCGTGCCCGTGCGGTGCGA
>JBDTBX010000356.1:0-5652 GCA_039923915.1 Nostocoides sp.
CCACCCTCCCGCCACGCCGACAACCCGGGAGGGCACGAGCGGGACTCGCACCTGGAACCGCCAGAGCCGCGCGGACGCGGCATACAGGCGGAGCAGTGCGGGATAGGTCAGGACGTCCGGGCCACCGACGTCATAGCTGCGAGACGTGGGTGCCACGCCCGAGGTGCGCAGGGCGCCGGCGAGGGCGAGGAGGACGTCGGTGACGGCAATGGGTTGCACCCGGGAGCCGAGCCAGGACGGGACCGGCTGCAGGACGAACCGCTCGCTCACCTGGCGCAGGACCTCGAAGCTCGTCGACCCACCGCCAAGGATCATCCCGGCGCGGACCGAGAGGGTCGCGATGCCCGACGCGGTGAGGATCTGCTCGACTTCGAGCCGGGAGGCGATGTGCGGCGACAGGTCGGCAGCACCGACATCGGGAACCAGGCCGGACAGGTAGACGATCCGGGACAGGTCCGCCCCCACCGCTTCGGTAGCCATCGTCTCGGCGGCGATCCGGTCCTCGCCCGCGAAGTCGTCACCCGCCAGGCCATGGACCAGGTAGCAGAGCGCGTCCATGCCGGCCAGAGCCGCCCGGGCCTGGGACCGCTCCCGCACCTCGAGCGGGACGACCTCGGCACCACCCGCCCACGGCATCCGTGCGGCAAGGTCGGCTCGTCGCACACCGACCCGGACCTCGTGGCCCGCCGCCAACAGGACCGGCACCAGCCGGCTGCCGACATAGCCGGTGGCGCCGGCGACAAGGATGCGCACGCCCCGACCCTACGGGCTCGGCCACCTGCGAGAATCGGCACACCATGGCGACCTTCACCGCGCGCAAGCAGTCCGAGGCGACCCTCCCGCACGACCGTTCGGCCGTCTGGGACGTCCTCGTCGACCCGACCCTCGTGGCCCGGATGACCCCCATGGTCAGCGGGATCCACGCGGCCGGGGACCACTGGCACTGGCAGCTGGTGACCATTCCCCTGCTCGGCAGAAGCTTCGACCTCAGCTTCACCGAGGCAATGACCTTCCACCCGCGGAGCCGGATCGACTTCCACCACGCGCCCACAGGCACCGAGCGCGCCGGCACCGACGGCACCTACCTGCTCGCCGACGCCGGAGCCAGAAGGACGCGCCTGACCATCGACCTCGCCGTCACCGTCGACCTCCCGTTCCCCGGCCTCGCCAGACCCGCCATCGCAGCATCGATGCAGACCGTCCTCGGGGCGATGGGCATCGGCTTCGCGCGGTCCATCGAGCGCCATCTCTCCACGCGTCGGTAGCCCACCGCGGCTGCTCCCCATAGCCTGTTGCCATGGCGACCAGCGACCGCAACGTCCTCGGTGGTGAGCTGCAGGAGTGCGGCACCGACCCGGTGACCGGGTTCTACCGCGACGGCTGCTGCACGTCCGGTCCCGAGGACCTCGGCAGCCACACGATCTGCACCATCGTCACCAGCGAGTTCCTTGCGCACCAACGATCCGTCGGCAACGACCTGTCGACGCCTCGACCGGAATGGGGCTTCCCCGGCCTCGTCCCCGGGGATCGCTGGTGCGTCGTCGCGGCCCGCTGGGCACAGGCCCACGAGGCCGGTTTCGCAGCCCCCGTCGTCCTCGCCTCCACCCACGAACGGGCTCTGCAGATCGTGCCGCTCGAGGTGCTCGAGACGTATGCCGCGGACGTCCCGGACGACCTGTCCGCGCTGGAGTGAGCGACAGCCGGGCTAGATGGATCCCGCCAGAAGCGGCTCGACTACCCTTGTGCCCATGGCTGACGCGTTGCTCCCCACCACCCGGCGACTGCTCGGCGAGGACGACGTCGCCGCCTACGGACGCGATGGCGTCCTGCATGTCAAGGGGGTGTTGACTGCCGCGGAGGTGGCGACGGCCCGGGCCGGCATTCAGCACGTCCTGGACGATGCGGGGATGCTCGCCCAGACAGCCAGCGGGATTGACGATCCGGGCCGGTTCGTCGAGGACTTCCGCCGCTGGCAGGAAGTGCCCGAGATCGAGCAGCTCGCGCTGCACTCACGGGTTCCGCAGTATGCCGCGGAGCTGCTCGGCGGCGAGCCGGTGCGCTTCTATCACGACCACATTCTTGTCAAGGAGGGTGGAACGAGGCAGCGCACGCCCTGGCACCAGGACCAGCCGTATTACAACGTCGACGGGCACGGCACGAGCGCCTGGATCCCCGTCGACCCGGTCCCGCGGGCCGGCTGTCTGCAACTTGTCGCCGGCAGTCACGAGGGTCCGTGGAAGATGCCCCGCACGTTCCTCGACGGCAAGGCGAAGTGGTTCCCCGAAGGCACCCTCGAGGAGTTGCCGGACATCGACGCCGACCCAGATGCCTTTCCCATCAAGGCTTTTCAGATGGAGCCGGGTGACGCGATCTTCTTCGACTTCCTCACCATCCACGGCGCTCCGGGCTTCCCGTTCGCCGGCAAGCGACGCGTCCTGTCGCTGCGCTACCTCGCCCCCGACGCCGTGCACGCCCCTCGCGGCTGGATCACCTCGCCGCCGTTCGACGAGATCGTCGGTGTCGTCCCGGACGGTGCCCCGATGGACCACCCGTTCTTCCCGATCGTCTGGCCGCGCTGACCGGCAGACGGAGCGGCTCACTCCACCGGCAGCAGGCCCCGGTCGTAGGCGATCGCCGCGGCCTCGGTGCGCGTCGCGGCGCCGAGCTTGGCGAGCAGGTTGGACACATGCACCGAGACCGTCTTGGTGCTGATGAACAGCTGCTTGCCGATCTGCCCGTTGGACAGGCCGCGGGCGACGAGCCCCAGCACCTCCTCCTCGCGCGGGGTGAGGTGGAAGGGGTCGTCTGCCGAAGGCCCCGCTGACGTTGCGAGGGCATCGAGCTCGCGCAGCAGAGGGGCAGCGCCCAGCCGTTGCGCGACGGCGCGGGCGGAGGCCGCCTCGCGGCGCGAACCCGCCTCGTCACCGGACCGGCGCAGGGCCGCAGCCAGCCGAGCGCGGGACCGGGCCGACTCGAAGACGTGGCCATAGGCGTCGAACGCCTCGACCGTGCTGCGCCACGCGGCAACCAGCTGCTGGGCATCGACGGGACCGTCTGACGACGCGTCACCGACACCAGCGCCACCGCCCTGGTCCGCCAGGGCGACCCGGAGGCGTAGCCACTCGGCCTCGGCCCGACGGGCCCACGCCCACATCTCGCGGCTCGCCGCAGACAGGGCGTCGGCCGACTCTCCCGCCTCGTCGCCCCGATCGGGGTCGGGTGTCATGGCGAGCGCGCGCGCGACGTTGGCGCGTGATCGCTCGACGAGCTCGGCCACCGTGGACTCCAGCCGGGTGCGCAGGTGCGGCGAGGGGGGCGACGCGGTGGAGGAGACCGCCGTGGCCGCCTGACCAGCGAGGAGCGCAGCCATCCTGGTGATCGCCTGGAATCTGCCCCAGGTGCGGTCGAGGACGGCGATCCCGGCTGACGCGAGGTCGAGCGCTCCCTCGACATCACCACTGTCGCCGAGCAGGTCGATCCCGGGGTTCACGGTGAGGATGACGCTGAGCCCGTCGACCGTCCACCACTCACGGAGCCCGCGCAGGGCGGCCGCGTCGACCGTCCGCCCACGCCCGGCCGCCACGGTGAGCCCCGCGGCCTCGTAGAGCGAGCGGTTGGGCTCCGGCACCGGCTCGCGGGAGATGTCGAGGCGGCTCAGCACGCCGTCCCAGTCGCCGAGCTCGTAGGCCGTGAGTGCGCCGATCAGCCGGCACTCCATCCCGAACGGCGCCCAGTCGCGACCCAGCCGCCGGGCCACAGCGACACCCTCGTCGTAGCGGGCCAGGGCGGCCGGGAGGTCACCCCGACGGTGCGCGATGGTGGCGAGGTAGTGGAGCATCCGAACCTGGATCGGGTCGTCACTGCTCGCGACCTCGGCGAGCGCGGCCAGCACCTGGCGCTCTGCCGAGTCGAGGTCGTCCTGGGTCTCGACGACCCGAGCCAGGATGGTGCGCACCTCGACGGCGGGTTGGCGCAGCCCGAGGTCCTCGGCGAGCGCGGTAACGTCCTCGGCGACCGAGGAGATCTCGCTCCACTTGTGGGCGTCGACGAGGTACTGGAGCCGGGCGATGAGGACCTCGGCCCGGCGTTCGTCGCGGTCGGGCGGCAGCAGCGCGACAGCCTCTCGGGTGATGGCGTCAGAGTCGACGGGCAGGTCCAGCAGTCGGGAACGGTTGGCGTATGCCGCGAGCAGGTCAGCGCGGTCGGCCGGGTGCTGGGTGGTGCCCGGATGCTCGATCCGGTCGCGCAGCAAGTTGACCGACCGAACGGTGTCGCCGGCCGCGAGCGCGGCGTCGGCGGCGCGCAGCGTCACCTGGTCGCGGGTGGTGTCGTCCTCGTCGAGCCACTCCAGGGCGCGCTCGAGGTGACCGAGTGCCTCGCGCGGGCCACCCATCCGCAGGGCCGACTCGGCGGCCCGGCGGCTGGCGACGATGGCGGTCGACAGATCGCCCGCGGCGGCAGCATGGCAAGCCAGCTCGTGCGCGGGGGCGAGGTCGGGCTGGTCGGCCAGGGCCGCGGCATACGCGCGGTGCAGTCGAAGCCGCTGACCCGGGAGGAGCGACTCGGCGACGGTCTCGCCGAGCAGGGCGTGCCGAAAGGCGTAGCCGTCGACCCATGAGGCGTCCAGGACGTGGTGCTCGATGGCCTCGGCGACAGCGGCGTCGAGAGCGCCGTCGGGCAGGTCGACGACGCGGGCCAGCAGCTCGTGGCCGACCGACCGACCTGTCTTGAGGCTGACCGCGCGGACCACCTGCTGGGCGTCGCCGCCGAGGTCGTCGATGCGGGCCTCAAGCACGCGGCGCAGACCACCACCGACCGGGAGACCGGCGACGGCACTGGCTGCGAGCTCCTCGGCGAAGAACGGGTTCCCGCCGGCCCGTTGGGCAATGGCGCGACGGCCCATCTCCACCGACTGCGAGGTCTCGCCACGGCGGCGCAGCTGGGGCGCCGGCGCGAAGTCGCCGATCAGCTCGATGATGGCGTCGTCGGGCAGTGGTCGGAGGTCGACGTGCTCGACCCCGGCGATCCGGGCCCACACGGCGAGGGTTTCGTGGAGCGGGTGCTGACGGTGCAGGTCGTCGGAGCGGTAGCTGACGACGAGGCCCACCGGGGTGGGGAAGCCACGGGTGAGCAAGAGGGTCAGCAGGTCGCGCGACGACCGGTCGGCCCAGTTGACGTCCTCGACGACGACCAAGGTCGGCCGGTCTGCACCAAGAGCGCTGAGGAGCGCGTGCACCGACTCGGCGACGACGCCCTGACTCGCGGCGCGGTCCCCTCCGAGGACGGAGTCGTCGGGCAGGACGTGGGTGAGGGTGCCGGACCGTCCGTGGCCGGGGAGCAGGCCAGCCAGACGGGGATGGACCTCGAGCACGGCCGCGACCACGTCGGGCGCCTCGGCCTGCAGAGTGCTGAGCAGCTCGATGAACGGCAGATACGGCAGGGCGCTGCCGGCCTGCCCCACGCAGTGCCCGACGGCGGTGCGCCAACCGTCGGCCCCAGCATCCTCGAGGAGCTGGGTGAGGATCCGGGACTTGCCGATGCCGGCGTCGCCGGAGAGCACCACGACGCCGCCGCCCCTGCCGGGCAGGTCGACGGCGGCGTCCAGGCGGGCGAGGTCGGCGTCGCGCCCGACCAGTCTGCGCAGCGGCATAC
>JBDTBX010000357.1:0-5804 GCA_039923915.1 Nostocoides sp.
ACCATGCCCTTGAACTCGTCGAGGACCCCCTGCGGGTCCGGGGAGCGGGCGTATGCCGCGTGCGGGGCGAAGAAGCCCATCGTGTTGTAACCCCAGTGGTTGTGCATCCCCCGCTGGATGAGCTCCGGCTCGCTCGTGAAGGCGTGGACCGGGAGCAGCTCGACGGCAGTGACCCCCAGGTCGCGCAGGTGGCCCACCATGGCCGGGTGCGCGAGGCCGGCATACGTGCCCCGCAGTTCCTCCGGGACGCCGGGATGAGCGACCGTCGCGTTCTTGACGTGGACCGCGTAGACGACCGTGTCCGAGAGCGCGTGCCGGGGCGAGTGGTCGGCGCCCCAGTCGAACCGGTCGTCCAGGACGACGCAGCGCGGCATGACGGCGGCACTGTCGAGAGCGGACTTGATCTCGTCGTCGCCGTGCCACTGGTCGTCGACGACGTGCCCGTAGACCTCCGGGCCCCACGTGATCTGGCCCTCGATGCCTTTGGCGTACGGGTCGAGGAGCAACTTGTGCTCGTTGTAGCGCAGACCCTGGCCCGGGTCCCAGGGGCCGGTCGCCCGTAGGCCGTAGCGCTGGCCGATCCCGATGTCGGGAAGGAAGGCGAACCACCAGCCGTGGGCCCGCTCGCTCAGCGGAACTCGGCGCTCGGTCCCCTCGCCGTCGAAGAGGCACAGGTCGACGCTGTCGGCGTGCCCGGCATACACCGAGAAGTCGGCGCCCCCCTCGACCAAGGTCACTCCGGGGTGCGGCGGGAGGTCACGGGTGGCCGGCGGCAGGGTGGCAGGGACGTGCGTCCGATCGGACATGAGGCTCAGGTTAGGGGAACGGGAAGCGTCCGCCCGTGACGCGCGCCGACTGCACGCCCTCGAATGCCGCGGCCGGCGCGGGTGTTTCCTCGACTACGGTTGGGACAATGAGCGATCCCACAGCCCTACCCAACTTCCCGCCGCCCGCAGACGAGCACCCGCTGCGGGGCCGCGTCCTGGACGCTCTCATCGACATGGAGCTGAACCCGGACATCGATGCCGATGGTGACGTCGCGTTCGTCGTCAACGAACAGCAGCTCTTCGTCCGGTGCATCGAGGCCGACCTCACCGTCATGCGGACCTTCGGCCAGTGGCAGATCGCCGACCCGATCCCGCAGGACCTCACCCAGCAGCTCGCCGCCTGCAACGAGGTCAACCTGTCGATGAACCTGGTCAAGACCGGCATCGCCAACAACACCCTCGTCGTGACGACCGAGCACCTCGTGCGGCCGGGCGAGGACGTCCACGGCATCGCCAACGTCTCCATCCAGGTCGTCCTCGCGGCCGTGCACCTGTGGCACCAGCGGATCCTCGGGCTCGAGCCCGGTGCCGAGGGTGATGGGTCGACGGGTGAGGGCGACACCGCTGGCGCCGATGGCGCTCCCAAGGGTGGCGACCAGTGAGTGCCCTGCTCCGGCTCGAGGTCGCCGACGGGATCGGGACGATTCGGCTCGACCGGCCGCCGATGAACGCCCTGAACGCCGAGATCCAGACCGCGTTGGCTGTCGTGTGCCGAGAGGCCAGCGAACGCAAGGACGTCGCCGCCGTCATCGTCTACGGCGGCGAGAAGGTCTTCGCGGCGGGCGCTGACATCAAGGAGATGGAGGTCATGAGCTACACCGACATGGCCGACCACTCGGTGTTGCTCCAGGACTTCACCCGGGCCCTGGCGGCCATTCCCAAGCCGACCGTCGCGGCCATCACCGGCTACGCGCTCGGCGGCGGGTGCGAGATCGCGCTCGCGTGCGACTTCCGGGTGGCCGCCAAGAAGGCCAAGCTGGGCCAGCCGGAGATCCTGCTCGGGATCATCCCCGGCGCGGGAGGCACCCAGCGGTTGGCGCGGCTCGTCGGACCGGCGAAAGCCAAGGACATCATCTTCTCCGGCCGGTTCGTCTCGGCTGACGAGGCGCTCGCGATCGGCCTCGTCGACGAGGTCGTCGACTCCGAGGAGCCCGGTGCGGTCTATGCCGCCGCGGTGGCGCGGATGAAGCCCTATGTCGGAGGACCGGCATACGCGGTCAGGGCCGCCAAGGAGGCCATCGACCGTGGTCTGGAGGTCGACCTGCAGAGCGGACTGGAGATCGAACGGATGCTGTTCTCAGCGCTGTTCGCGACCAAGGACCGACAGATCGGGATGCGGTCGTTCGTCGACGAGGGTCCCGGCAAGGCCGTCTTCGAAGGCGCCTGAGCGGCTCACCCCTCCGCACCCTGGACTCACCGTCGCCCACCGGGTGCTCGGGACCACCGTGGTCAGTGTTCCGTCCCTCGCGCCGGGGAGCGCGGTCAGGAACGTCCACTGTGCTGCCCGTCCGTGGGCCGGTCGAGGGCGCGTCGAACGGACCGCATACGGTTGAAGCATGAACTACCGATACCTCGGCAACAGCGGACTGAAGATCTCCGAGATCACCTACGGCAACTGGCTCACCCACGGCTCACAGGTCGAGAACGACGTCGCAGCGCAGTGCGTGGCCGCCGCGCTCGACGCGGGCATCAGCACGTTCGACACCGCCGACGTCTATGCCAATACCAAGGCCGAGACGGTGCTGGGCCAGGCGCTCAAGGGCGAGCGGCGCGAGAGCCTGGAGATCTTCACCAAGGTCTACTGGCCCACCGGACCGGGCGGGAAGAACGACACGGGCCTGTCCCGCAAACACATCATGGAGTCGATCAACGGGTCGCTGGAGCGGCTGCAGACCGACTACGTCGACCTCTACCAGGCGCACCGCTACGACACCGAGACGCCGCTCGAGGAGACGATGCAGGCGTTCGCCGATATCGTCCGCCAGGGCAAGGCCCTGTACATCGGGGTGAGCGAGTGGACCGCCGACCAGATCCGCGACGGCGTGCGCCTGTCCAAGGAGCTCGGCTTCCAGCTCATCTCCAGCCAGCCGCAGTACTCGATGCTGTGGCGGGTCATCGAGGGCGAGGTCGTCCCGACCTGTGCCGAGCTCGGCGTCAGCCAGATCGTGTGGAGTCCCATCGCGCAGGGTGTGCTGACCGGCAAGTACCAGCCCGGCCAGCAGCCGCCGGAGGGCTCGCGCGCTGCGGACGAGAAGGGCGGCGCCAACATGATCAAGCGCTTCATGAACGACGACGTGCTCACCCGCGTCCAGGGCTTGGCCCCGCTCGCCGAGGAGGCAGGCCTGTCGATGGCCCAGCTCGCCGTCGCCTGGGTCCTGCAGAACCCCAACGTCGCCGCAGCGCTCGTCGGCGCCTCGCGCCCCGAGCAGGTCCACGAGAACGTCTTGGCGGCCGGGGTCAAGCTCGAGCCGGAGCTGATGGCCAGGATCGACGAGGTGCTCGGCGACATCGTCGAGCGCGACCCCGGCAAGACCAAGGAGACCGCCCCCGGATCACGGGTCGCCTGAGCCGCCCCGGTGGGCCGACCGTCAGCGTCGTCGCCCCGGGGTGTCGATGGTCACGCTCTCGCGGCATACGGAATCACCGTTGCCTTTGGGAGGATGAGGCACGTTGCGAAGCCCCCACCACGAAACGGAAAGTGACGGACACGCATGAACATCGTCGTCTGCGTCAAGTACGTGCCGGACGCACAGTCCGACCGCACGTTCAGCCAGGACAACACGACCGACCGGGTCGGGGTCGACGGGCTCCTGTCCGAGATCGACGAGTACGCCGTCGAGGAGGCGCTGAAGATCGTCGAGGCGGGCGAAGGTGAGGTGACGGTCGTGACGATGGGTCCCGACCAGGCGTCCACTGCGCTGAAGAAGGCGCTGCAGATGGGTGCCGACAAGGGGGTGCACGTCATGGACGACGCGCTGCACGGCTCCGACGCCGCTGCCACGTCCCTCGTCCTCGCCGCGGCGGTGCAGAAGATCGGCACGCCCGACCTGGTCATCACCGGCATGGCGTCGACCGACGGCATCATGAGCGTCATCCCAGCGATGCTCGCCGAGCGCCTCGCTCTGCCGCAGGTCACCTTCGCCTCGGAGCTGACCGTTGACGGCAGCACTGTCACCGCCCGCCGCGACGGTGACACGGCGTCGGAGACGATCGTCGCCTCGCTGCCCGCGCTCGTGTCGGTCACCGACCAGATCAACGAGCCGCGCTACCCCTCGTTCAAGGGGATCATGGCCGCCAAGAAGAAGCCCGTCGAGCAGTGGAACCTGGCCGACCTCGGCATTGACGCCTCCCAGGTCGGCCTCGATGCGGCGTGGACCAAGGTCGAGTCGTTCACCAAGCGGCCCCCGCGCGAGAAGGGCACCATCGTCGCCGACGAGGGCGACGGCGGCACCAAGCTCGCCGAGTTCCTGTCCGCGCAGAAGTTCGTCTGACCCCAAGACATGTGAAGAGTGAGAAGGAAGTAGGAAGTCATGGCTGAAGTTCTCGTCCTCGTCGACCACGCCGGTGGTGAGGTCCGCAAGGCCACGTTCGAGCTGCTCACGATCGCCCGTCGCCTCGGCGAGCCCTGCGCCGTCTTCGTCGGTGAGGGTGCCGATGCGGCCGCCGCCTCCCTCGCGAAGTACGGCGCCGAGAAGATCTACGTCGTCAGCGACCCCGAGGTGACCCAGTACCTTGTCGTCCCGCAGGCCGAGGTGCTCGCCCAGCTCGTCGCGTCCGCCTCACCCGCCGCGGTGCTCATCCCGAGCAACCCAGGTGGCAAGGAGATCGCCGCCCGCCTCGCGATCAAGACCTCGTCGGGCGTCATCACCGATGCCGTCGACGTCCAGCTCGGCGGCTCCGGGATCGAGACGACGCAGTCGGTCTTCGCCGGTTCGTACAGCGTCAAGGCCACCGTCACCAAGGGCACACCGATCATTGCGGTCAAGCCGAACTCCGCTGCGCCGGAAGAGGTTTCGGGTGCCGGTGCGGTCGAGCAGGTCACCGTCGCGCTCTCCGACCTGGCCAAGTCGGCCCGGATCACCGAGGCGAAGCCCAAGGCCGCCTCCGGTCGGCCCGAGCTCACCGAGGCGGCCATCGTCGTCTCCGGTGGTCGTGGCACCGGTGGCGACTTCGGCCCGGTCGAGGCGTTCGCGGACTCCCTCGGTGCAGCCGTCGGTGCCTCGCGCGCTGCGGTGGATGCCGGCTGGTACCCGCACTCCAACCAGGTCGGCCAGACCGGCAAACAGGTCTCCCCGCAGCTGTACGTCGCGGCCGGCATCTCCGGCGCCATCCAGCACCGGGCCGGCATGCAGACCTCCAAGACGATCATCGCCGTCAACAAGGACGAGGAGGCGCCGATCTTCGAGCTCGTCGACTTCGGCGTCGTGGGCGACCTGTTCCAGGTCCTGCCCCAGGCCACCGCAGCGGTCATGGCCGCCAAGGGCTGACCTCGGGCGGGCTCGTTCCGCACACGAGAGATGGCGACCTGCCGCTCGGGATCCACCCGGGCCAGCAGGTCGCCATCTCTCGTTGACGCGTGGCCGCGGCGAAAGCTGCACACAACGAGCAGATCGACAACCAACGCGGCTATCGGGCGATGCCCTCACAAGGCTGGTGCCGGCAGCTGTGCCTTCCCTACCTTCTGTTTCGACCACACCGGACCAGCAGGCAGGGAAAGTTCATGGTTCTTCGTTCAGGCGGCCGCACCGACGCGGCCGGACCCGCACCGGGCCAATCGGCGCGGATCGAGATCAGCGGGCTCACGAAACGCTTCATGACCCCGTCAGGGGAGCCGTTCACCGCCCTCCGCGACGTCTCTCTCACGATCGAGCCTGGGCAGTTCTGTGCGATCGTCGGACCAACCGGCTGCGGCAAGTCCACGACGCTGGGGCTCGTCTCCGGTCTGGACCGGCCGAGCGCGGGCAGCGTGCGCGTCGG
>JBDTBX010000358.1:0-3303 GCA_039923915.1 Nostocoides sp.
TCGTGTACAACGCCGCCGGAATCCCCATCGCCGCCGGCGTGCTCTACCCGTTCTTCGGGCTGCTGCTGTCACCGATCATCTCTGCCGCCGCGATGGCGCTGTCCTCGGTCAGCGTCATCAGCAACGCACTACGCCTCCGCACCCAGAAGCTCTGACCGACCCGGACGCCCCCCAACCACGCTGGTGCCCGGGCCAGCCGGTCCCTGCAGCCGCCCGACCCAGGAGCAAGAAGCCATGACCACCCCACCACCTGGCTATACCGACACCAAGCAAGCCCACCTCACACGACTCCGCCGGATCGAGGGCCAGGTCCGAGGCCTGCAACGGATGATCGAGCAGGACACCTACTGCATCGACGTCCTCACCCAAATCTCCGCGGCCACCCGCGCCCTGCAAGCAGTCGCCCTCGCCCTGCTCGAGGAGCACCTCGAGCACTGCGTCACCCACGCGATCCAAGCCGGCGGTGGCCAAGCCGACGCCAAGGTCAAAGAAGCCTCAGCGGCCATCGCACGCCTCGTCCGCTCCTAACCCCACCGCGCCCACCACCGGCGATCTTCTGGAGGAACAGGCGCTCGCCGATCTCGGTGATCTCATCCTCGCCGTGACCGGCGCACCCGGCCGGCGCCTTCGCGCAACTGTGAGGCCCCTGCCAGACTGGCCGGTGTGCAGGTTTATCGGACCCCCGACGCTGCCTTCGAGCACGTGCCCGACTTCCCGTGGGAGCCGGCCTACGCCGAGGTCGCCGACCCCGACGGCGGCACGCTGCGCATGGCTTACATCGACGCGGGGCCGGTCGGCGGCCCGGTGGCGCTCCTGCTGCACGGCGAGCCGTCGTGGTCGTTCCTCTACCGGCACGTGGTCCGGCTGCTCACCGAGCGCGGCGTCCGGTGTGTCGTGCCCGACGTGGTCGGCTTCGGACGCTCCGACAAACCGGTCCACCAGGCGGACTACTCCTACGCGCGGCTGGTCGAGTGGACGCGCGAACTGGTCTTCGACCACCTCGACCTGCGCGAGGTCACCATGGTCGGCCAGGACTGGGGCGGACTGATCGGGCTCCGACTGATCGCCGAGCACGCGGATCGCTTCCAACGGGTGGTCGCGGCCAACACCGGGCTGCCGACCGGTGACGTCGACATGCCCCGGGTCTGGTGGGAGTTCCGCCGCGCGGTCGAGACGACCGAGGTGCTCGACGTCGGTCGCCTGGTGGCCGCTGGCTGCATGCGCCCGATGCCCGAGGCGGTCCGCGGGGCATACGAGGCCCCCTTCCCTGAGGAACGCGCCAAGGCCGGTGTCCGAGCCCTACCCGGTCTGGTCCCCACGCGCCCTGACGATCCAGCCAGTGAGGCGAATCGGGCCGCGTGGCAAGTGCTCTCGGCCAGCGAGATGCCCTTCCTGCTGGCGTTCAGCGACGGCGACCCGATCACCGGAGCGATGGCACCGATCCTGCGAAAGCTCATCCCCGGCACCAAAGGCCTCAACCACCCAACGATCCACGACGCCGGCCACTTCCTGCAAGAGGACGCCGGAGAGGAGTTGGGCCGGGTCATCGCTGACTTCATGCGGCGTTGACCGGTTCGAGGTCAACCGGCTCGCCTGCGCCGGGAAGGGAGTCGGCGGGCCGGGTCGTCAAGGTCGGGTGTGACCTGGACGCACGCGTCCGCTTCGTCGCACCGCGCGAGGACCTGCACGCGGTCGCACACTCCGAGCTCGGCGGGCCCAGCCGTCAGGCGAGCGCCGCACACAGGAGGCGCAGGGTCGCTTCGCGGGCCGGTGACCGATCGCTCGGCGTACCACGCAGGGCACCCGCGACCGGGTGCACCATCACCTCCTCGACACCGAAGGTGGTGGCGAGCTCGCGCAGCTGCGCGGCGGCCGACTCGGGTGTGCCGACCACCCAGCGGTCCAGCATCTGACGTGCCAGATCGCCGCGGGCCAGGCCGAGGTCGTCCACCTCAACCTCCTCCACCAGCTGCTGCGCGTGGAGTGTCTGACCGGTCCGCAGCGCGACCATCGACCGCAGGTTCGGCAGGGCGAGCCGGTCGGCCTCCTCCTGCGTGGGTGCCACCACGGCGTTGACGGTCAGCAAGGTTCGCGGCTCGGGGTTCTCGGCCGACCGCTGGAAATTGTTGCGGTAGAGAGCGAGCGCCTCAGCAGTACCGCGGCCCGAGAAGTGGTGGGCGAAGACGTAGGGCAGCCCCTTCTCAGCTGCGAGCCGCGCCGAGTAGTCCGAGGACCCGAGCAGCCACACGGCTGGCACCGATGTCGCGTGCGGTGTCGCCCGGAGTACGTGGGTCCCGCTGGCCAACTGGAGCCCGACGCCACTGGGCGAGAGCATCGCCGTGATGTTGTCGACATACTCGGGGAAGTGCGAAACCGCGTCGTCGTCCACGCCGCCACCGCCGTGGCGCAACGCCCAAGCGGTGACCTGGTCGGTGCCCGGCGCTCGCCCGATTCCCAGGTCGATCCGCCCGGGGTGGGCCGCCTCCAGCAGGGCGAACTGCTCGGCCACGACCAGCGGCGCGTGGTTGGGCAGCATCACGCCACCGGAGCCGACCCGGATGCGTTGGGTGGCCGCCGCAACCATGGCGACGAGCACGGGCGGGTTCGTCGCGGCGACCGCGGGCATGTTGTGGTGCTCAGCGAGCCAGTACCGCCGGCAGCCGACCTCGTCGGCCACCCGGGCCAGGCTGCGGGTCGCGGCGAGGGCGTCCGCGGTGCTCTGGTCACTGCGGACGGGCACCAGGTCGAGGACAGAAATGGCGGGGGAGGAGTCGCTCACCTGCGGTGCAGCGGTGGCACCAGCGGTGCTATTCCCGAGCCAGGTCATGGCGTTCCGATCCGTGGCCGTGCCCGACGGTGATAACGACTGCCGGGGACCGCTCCGGACTCCAGGCCCCTCATCGCATCCACGGCCTCGGCGAGCGGGCCGGGCAAGGTCGAGCTAGGCTGCGCCGGGAAGGCCGGTGAGCCCTGCGCCGACCGACGCCGCGAGCTGCACGGCATACGAGCCCGACCCCGCCGGAGGCACCGGTGATCAGTGCCTTCTGCCCGGAGGTGACCCCACCCGCGTCGACGACGGACTGCAGGGTCGTTCTCCCGGAGACCGGGACGACCGCGGCCTGCGCCCAGGTGAGGTTCGCCGGGGGGCGGCGATCTTGTCCTCGCCGGGGTCCATCCCTATGGACGCGGTGGTTTCCCTGTGATCCAGGCGAGCAGCGGGGCGGCCACCGGTCCAGGCGCTCCGTTTGGGTCCAGCAGCAGGTCGTAGCCATGGCCGGCGGAGGGCTCCAGGAAGGTGCTGCC
>JBDTBX010000359.1:0-2656 GCA_039923915.1 Nostocoides sp.
GTCGGGACCGAGAACGACACGTCCCGGATGGCCGCGGTCGAGCCGAAGCGCGACCGGAGCTCGGCATTGGGAAGATCGGCATCCGGCGACGTGGCCAGTCGCTTCTCGGCCGGCCCGAAGATCTTCCAGAGGTTTCGGACGACGATCGTCGGGTTGGCGGTCACGGTCCCCACAGCGCCCTCATGCTTGGCTTTGGAGCATCGGGGCGCGTTCGGTGCCTTGTCAAGGTGTCGCCGGGCGAGGTACGCCATGACGCTCCAGAACTCCTCGCCTGCGCGACGGTCCATACGCTCATCGCGATTCCCGATCGTCCCGGACCGAGCCGTCGCCGATCGGGCGTAGTAGCGCGAGTTGCGCGCGGACCGTCGGGCGGGGCAGACTGTCGCTGCGCCCACGACGTCGGGCCGCCTGGGGTGCAGCAAGCCCACGAGTCCGTTCAGGAGCTCCTGTGCCCTCCAAGCCCGCGGTCCGCCCGACCGCCAGCGGCCTGCTGTTCGCCGAGTCGGCGCGCGCCGAATGGGTCAACATGACGGGGATCAGCGCCCGACGGCGGCTGGCGCCTGTCCGGCGCGATTGAGGAGGAATGCATGGCCAACCTGCCCGCTCGGGCGAAGGTCGTCGTCATCGGCGCCGGGATCGTCGGCAACTCCCTCGCCTACCATCTGGCCGAGCTGGGGTGGACCGACATCGTCCAGCTCGACAAGGGACCGCTGCCCAACCCGGGCGGATCGACGGGGCACGCGAGCAACTTCATCTTCCCGGTCGACCACAACCGCGAGTTCACCGACATCACCCAGGACTCGGTACGCCAGTACAAGGAGCTCGGGGTCTTCACCGAGTCCGGCGGCTTCGAGGTGGCGCGGACGCAGGCGCGGATGGAGGAGTTGCGGCGGCGGATGAGCAGCGCCAAGGCATGGGGGATCCCGGCCGAGATCGTCACCCCGGACTTCGTCGCCGAGAAGGTGCCGTTCCTCGACAAGGACGTCATCGTCGGCGCCGCCTGGTTCCCCACCGTGGGGGTCGTCGACAGCCTGCGGGCCGGCACGATCATGCGCGAGCGGGCGCTGGCGAAGGGCGCCCTGACCGTCGTGCCCAACACCGAGGTGACCGGCATGGTCGTCATCGACGGGCGGATCACGGCCGTTGAGACCAACCACGGCACGATCGAGGCCGACACCGTCGTCATCTGCTGCGGCGTGTGGAGCCCCAAGGTCGCCGAGCTGGCCGGTGCCAAGATCCCGCTCACCCCGGCGGTCCACCAGATGATCTCCGTCGGCCCGTGTCCGCAGCTCGCCGAGCGCCCGGGCGAGATCTCGTTCCCGATCGTCCGCGACATGGACACCCTCTGCTACGAGCGGCAGCACGGCTCGGACATGGAGGTCGGGTCCTACGCCCACCGCGCGATCCTGCACGACCCCGAGGACATCCCGACCATCGAACAGGCCAAGCTGTCCCCCACCGAGCTGCCGTTCACCGACGACGACTTCGACACCCAGCTGGAGCAGGCGCTCGAGCTCATGCCGTCGCTCCTGGGGGCGGACGGAGCCGAGATCCGTTATGCCATCAACGGATTGCTCTCCCTCACGCCCGACGGATTTCCCATCCTCGGCGAGACGCCGGAGGTGCGTGGCCTGTGGTCTGCGGCCGCTGTGTGGGTCAAGGAAGGGCCCGGCACGGCACGCGCGGTCGCCGAGTGGATGACCCACGGCAACCCCGAGATCGACCTCGGCCACTCCGACATCGCCCGGTTCTGGCCGCACCAGAAGACGCGCGGCCACGTCAAGGCGCGCACCGGCGAGTCCTTCATCAAGACCTACGGGATCGTCCACCCCTCCGAGCAGTACACCGCGGGCCGCGACGTCCGCCTCGCCCCGATGCACGAGTCCCAAAAGGCTTTGGGCGCAGTGTTCTTCGAGACGGCCGGTTGGGAGCGGCCGCACTGGTACGAGTCCAACGCCGGCCTCGTGGAGAAGTTCGGCGAGGCCGTCATGCCGCGCGCCAACGAGTGGGACGCCCGCTGGTGGTCGCCGATCATCAACGCCGAGCACCTCCAGATGCGCGAGACGGCCGCACTCGTCGACCTGACCGCGTTCGCCATCTTCGACGTCATCGGATACGCCGCGCTCGACGCGGTTCAGCAGATCATCGTCGCCCAGGCCGACGTCAGGCCGGGTCGCGTCATCTACACCCCGGTGCTCGACGACCGCGGTGTCTTCCGCTCCGACCTCACCGTCATGCGCCTCGCCAAGGACCACTTCCGGGTCGTCACCGGCGGCGCCCACGGTCTGGCCGACAAGAAGTGGTTCAGCGACCGCATGCCGCAGGGGGCCACGGTCATCGATGTCACCTCGGCATACACGACGATCGGCCTCTGGGGGCCCGCGGCATACGCGATCCTCTCCTCGATGACCCGGGGCGATGTCTCCAAGGAGGCCTTCGCCTTCGGGTCGTGCCGCGAGATCGAGGTGGGCGAACTGTCCGTCCTCGCCTCCCGGATCTCCTACGTCGGCGAGTTCGGCTGGGAGTTGTACGCGCCCATCGAGGTCGGCGCCGCCCTCTGGGAGCGACTCCTCGAGGCGGGCCAGCCGCACGGCCTCGTCCCGGCCGGGATCGGCATCTACGGGACGACGGGTCGGATCGAAAAGGGTTACCGCGC
>JBDTBX010000360.1:0-4332 GCA_039923915.1 Nostocoides sp.
GATGACGATCTGGCGTTGTCGGAGATGCTTGGCATCGTCCTGCGCAACGAGGGTCTGGACGTTGTCCAATGTGCCGACGGAACTTCGGCCATGACCCTCTTCCGCGAGAGCCGCCCGGACATCGTGCTGCTGGACGTCATGCTGCCCGGGATCGACGGCATCGAGGTGTGCCGCCGGATCCGCGCCGAATCGGGCATCCCGATCGTCATGTTGACCGCTCGCACCGACACGCTCGATGTGGTGGTTGGGCTTGAGTCCGGCGCTGACGACTACGTGCTGAAGCCCTTCAAGGCGCAAGAGCTCATCGCACGTGTTCGCGCCCGGCTGCGTCGCGGTGACGAGCCCGAGCCAGAGGGGCTTCAGATCGGCGACCTGAGCATCGATGTGGCAGGGCATTCGGTTAAGCGGGACGGCAGGTCGCTGTCATTGACACCGTTGGAGTTTGACCTCTTGGTCGCCCTTGCCCGCAAGCCAGGACAGGTCTTCACTCGTGAGGTGCTGCTCGAGCAGGTCTGGGGCTATCGCCACGCCGGCGACACCCGCCTGGTCAACGTCCACGTCCAGCGGCTCCGGTCCAAGATCGAGCTCGACCCCGAGCACCCCGAGATCGTCGTGACCGTGCGGGGGGTCGGCTACAAGGCCGGCCCGAGCTGACCCGAGTTCGTCGTGGGGTTGAACGTGACCGCCCATGGCTGAGGCCTTGCAGTCCGAGGGCCCGCTGCTGGCCACCCCCGTCGAGCCCCTGGGCCCCCCTGCCCCGGCGGTGCCCGGCCCGCACTCGGGGGCGCTGCACAAGGCGGTGTATGCCGTGCGGCGCTGGGGCCGCTGGGTGGGCCACGGCGTGGCGACCCGGTGGCGGACCAGCCTCCAGTTCCGGGTCGTCGTCACGACCATCCTGCTCGGCCTGATCGTCGTCGGCCTGCTCGGCACCTACCTGTTCCGCGCGATCGGCGGCGGCCTGGAGAGCGACCGGATCAACGCCTCCCAGCTGGACGCCCGCCGGCAGACCAACCTGGTCGTCGCCGCGTTCCAGGGCGCACCCGCCACCTCGGTCGACAGCCTCACCAACAACGCCAAGACCATCCTGGGCACCTTCGACGTGCCCGACGGGTCCCGCTACGTCGTCCTCACCCGCAGCGTCAAGAACACCAACTCCCGCGTCCTGGGGACGATCGCCTCCACGGCCCTGCGCCAGGACATCATCTCGACCTCGCTGCGACAGGCGGTGAGTGCGGACCCGACCCACCAGCACACCCAGGTCGTCGAGCTGGACGACCCCACCGGCGGCTCGCGGATTCCGGCCGTACTCGTCGGGTCGCAGATCAACCTCAGCCTCGTCGGCAACTACGACCTCTACTTCGTCTACCCGATGCGCTCGGAGACCCTCACCCTGCAACGGATCGCCCGGTCCTTCCTCGTCGGCGGCCTCTTCCTCATCCTCATGGTCGGTGCCGTGGCGTGGGTCGTGGCACGCCAGGTCGTCGTCCCGGTCCGGCGCGCGTCGGTCGTCGCCGAACGGCTCGCCGCCGGCAACCTCGGGGAGCGGATGTCCTCCCGGGGCCACGACGAGCTGGCCCTGCTCGGCACGTCGTTCAACGCCATGGCCGACGGGTTGCAGACCCAGATCCACCAGCTCGAGGCGCTCTCCCGGGTCCAGCAGCGGTTCGTCTCCGACGTCTCCCACGAGCTCCGGACACCCCTGACGACGGTACGGATGGCCGCCGACCTCATCCACGACTCCCGCGGCAGCTTCGAGCCCGGGATCTCCCGGTCGGCCGAGCTGCTCCACAACGAGCTCGACCGGTTCGAGGACCTGCTCGCCGACCTGCTCGAGATCAGCCGGTTCGACGCCGGCGCGGCCGACCTGGAAGCCGACCCCACCGACCTGCGCCAGGTCCTGGACAAGGTGCTGGCCTCGACGGCGTCACTGGCCGAGGTCCGGGGCTCCGCGGTGCGGGTCGTCCAGGACGGGACCTCCGTCATCGCCGACGTCGACCCCCGACGCGTCGAACGGATCCTGCGCAACCTGCTCGTCAACGCCGTCGAGCACGGCGACGGCCGCCCGGTCACCGTCCACCTGTCCGGCAACGACGACGCGGTCGCCGTCGTCGTCGAGGACCACGGCGTCGGGCTGCGGCCGGGGGAGGCCTCGCTCGTGTTCAACCGGTTCTGGCGCGCCGACCCCGCTCGGGCCCGGACGACCGGCGGCACCGGCCTCGGCCTGGCCATCTCCCTGGAGGACGCCCGCCTGCACAACGGCTGGCTCCAGGCCTGGCGAGCCCGGCGTCGGGTCACGCTTCCGGCTCACCCTGCCGCGGCATACGGACGCCCCGATCGTCCACTCGCCGCTCTCCCTCTCCCTCTCCCCGCCGAGCCCCCGGCGCAGGACGACGACATGACCGGTATGCCGGGCGCTCACCTGCGGCGGCCGGGCACCCCACGCGCAGGGCTCGGTCCCTCCCTCGTCGCTGCGCTGGCCTGTCTTGCCGTGCTCGCCGGCTGTGGCGGACTGCCGACGAACACCACGGTCCAGCCCGGGCTCGACGTCAACGGCGTCAACGCACCGCCCCTCCAGTACGTCCCGCCCGGCCCGGCCCGGAACGCCACCCCCGACGAGATCCTGCGCGGGTTCCTCGTCGCGGGCACCGCGAGCGACGGCGTCTATGACGTCGCCCGCGCCTTCCTCACCAACCCGGTCGCGCGGTCGTGGGTGCCCGACGGACCGGCCGTCATCTACGACAGCGCGTCCCCGCTCAACGTCACCGCCGTCTCGGGCACCGCCTGGCAGCTCTCGGCGACCGAGCTGGCCGTCATCCAGCCCGACGGCAAGTTCGCGCCCAGCCCGCCCGGGACGGTCGTGCAGGCGACCGTGACCCTGGACAAGGTCGACGGCCAGTGGCGAGTCTCGGCACTTCCCAAGGGTTTCGGTCGCTGGGTGGGCCAGCGCGACCTGGACGACCTGTTCGCGCCCTACCGGGTCACCTACCTGGGCCCGCCGACCGCACCGACCGTGCCGGACATCCGCTGGTTCCCCCGCGACCACCTCCCCAACCGGTTGGCCACGGCCGTCATCGACCCGCTGCCCGCCTACCTCAAGGACGCCGCGACGACGGCGTTCCCCGCCGACGCCAACCTCAGCTCGGTGCAGGTCAGGGACGGCGTGGCCACCGTCGACCTGACCGGGACCTTCCGCACCGACACAGCCAGCCGGCGGGAGATGTGGAGCCAGCTCGTTCTCAGCCTCACCGGGCTGCCCGATGTCAACGCGGTCGTCCTGCAGAACAACGGGGTCGTCCTGGACTACGCCGGCCGACCGGCCCGGCCGCTCAGCGCGAATGACGTCGACCCGCCGACCGTCACGTTGAACGGTCCGGTTGCGCCGGTCCTGCGCGTCGGGGCCAAGGTCACGCCCGTCGACGCCGCGACCCTGCTCGACCCCGGCGCGGGTGGCCGCCAGCCCGCGGGCCAGCGCAAGGTCTATCCCGACGTGGCCCCCGGCTGGGTCGAGCTGGCCCTGTCGGTCGACGGTCTGGAGCTGGCCGCCGTGGATGGCGCCCGGAGCGGGCTGTCGCGGTGGCGCAACAACCAGCGCTACGTCGTGCCCGTCTCCGCCTCCGACATTGCGCGACCGGCATACGACACGCGTGGTTTCCTCTGGTTCAGCGGGATGGCGACCACTGACCCCGCCGCCGCCGACCCGTCGGTGCGGATCTGGGTCGTCGACACCCGCGTCGCGGCCGGTGACCTCAAGGCGGCCGCCGCGCACCCGCTGCCGGTGCCGTGGCTCGACAAGCGCATCGTCACCTCGGTCGAGCCGTCGGCCGACGGGCAACGGGTCGCCGTCGTCTCGACCGACCCGGCCGGCCACGACCCGCGGCTCGAGGTCGCCGGCGTCGTCCGGGACGGGTCCGGGCTGCCGACCGCCCTGGCCACCCCGCTCCAGCTCGCGCCGACGATGACCCTGATCCGGGATGTGGCGTGGGCCGACGACGTCGACGTCGTCGCGATCGGCCAGATCGGGGCCAAGGACCCCCTCCGCGTCATCACGGTGAACCTCGGCGGGCAGCTGACCAGCCGGGCCCCGACACCGGGGGCGATCTCGATCGCGGTACTGGCGAGCCAGCGTGACGTCGTCGTCGTGACCGACCGGCAGACCATCCTCGTCCAGGCCGGTCAGGGCTGGCAGCAGCGTGGCCAGGGCACCGACCTGGCCGTCGCCCCCGGCTGACGCCCCGGTCGCCGGCCCGGGCGTCTCCCGTAAATTCTCTCGCCCGATGGCGGCCGCCCAACGCGGTGCCGGTTACCGAGCGGGCTACCGCGCCGAAGGTGCTG
>JBDTBX010000361.1:0-3702 GCA_039923915.1 Nostocoides sp.
GAAGTTGGGCAGGTTCCACGCGCTCGGGGCGCGGACGACGAGGTCGTCGGGACTCGCTGCCGCGGGGGTGCTCCCGGTGGGGCTCGCGGGACCGTCGGCGGGCGGCGGTGAGGAAGGCCTCGAGCTCGGCCACGTCCTCCTCGGTCTCCCCCGGGAAGCCGACGATGACGTTGGAGCGGATGCCGGCCAGGGGCGAGCGGTCGCGGACCCGGCCGAGCAGGTCGAGGAAGGACTCTCGGCTGCCGAAGCGGCGCATCCGCCGCAGGAGGGGCTCGGAGGCGTGCTGGAAGGAGATGTCGTAGTAGGGCACCACCCCCGGGGTGTCCGCCATGGCGGCGAGCAGGCCGGGACGGATCTCGGCCGGCTGGAGGTAGGAGACGCGGACCCGGTCGATGCCCTCGATCGCGACGAGCTCGGGGAGCAGCTTCTCCAGGAGACCGAGGTCGCCGAGGTCCTTGCCGTAGGAGGTGGAGTTCTCGCTGACGAGGAAGAGCTCGCGCACGTCGTGCTGGCCGAGCCAGCGCGCCTCGGCGAGGACGTCGGCCGGACGCCGCGAGACGAAGGCGCCGCGGAACATCGGGATGGCGCAGAAGGCGCAGCGGCGGTCGCAGCCGCTGGCGATCTTGAGGGGCGCCCACGGGCGACCGTCGAGTCGCGCCCGGATGACGCGGGGTCCGCTCGCGGGCACGGGTCCGTCGATGGTCAGCCCCTCGGCGGGCCGGCTGACGGCGAGCGGGTCGGGTGACGTGGCGGCCGTGGCCGCAGCACCGTCCCCGTGGCCCGGCAGCGCGACGGTCCCGGCGGAGGCCTGTCGCTCGACCGGTGACAGAGGCAGGAGCAGCCGCCGGTCGGTGGGCGTGTGCGACGCGACGCGGCCGCCGTCGAGGATGGCGGTGAGGTGCTGCGACATCTGGCCGTAGGAGTCGAACCCGAGCACCGCGTCGGCCTCCGGGAGCTGCGAGGCGAGCTGCTCGCCGTACCGCTCGGCGAGACAGCCGACGGCGACGACGGCCCGCGTACGGTTCCCGCCGCCCTTGAGGTCGGACGCCTCGAGCAGCGCGTCGATCGAGTCCTTCTTCGCCTGCTCGACGAAGCCGCAGGTGTTGACGACGGCGACATCGGCCTCGGACGCGTCGTCGACGAGGTCCCAGCCCTCGGCCTGGAGCCGACCGGCGAGCTCCTCGGAGTCGACCTCGTTGCGCGTGCACCCGAGCGTCACGAGGGCGACGCTGCGCCGAGGACCTGCCGAGACCGTCACGCGGAGAGTCTACGGGCGCAGCGAGGGTGCCCCGGGACGCCTGACATCATGAGGCCGGTGATTTCCGACCGCATCGAGCGTCTCCTCACGGCCCACCCGCTCATCGACGGGCACAACGACCTCCCGTGGGAGGCCCGCGACCAGGTCGGGTACGACTTCACCCGCCTCGACCTCGCGGCCGGGACGACGACGACCGACACCGACCTGCCGCGGCTGCGCGCCGGCCACGTCGGCGGCCAGTTCTGGTCGGTCTACGTGCCGAGCAACCTGCCCGGCCACGCCGCCGTGACCGCCACGCTCGAACAGGTCGACGCCGTCCACCAGATGGTCGCGAGCTTCCCCGGTGACCTCGGCTTCGCCCGGACCGCCGACGAGCTCGAGGACGTCTTCGGCGCGGGCCGGGTGGCCAGCCTGATGGGCGCTGAGGGCGGGCAGTCGATCGGCTGCTCGCTCGCGGCGCTGCGGATGCTCCACGTGCTGGGGGTGCGGTACATGACCCTCACGCACAACGACAACAACCCCTGGGCCGACTCTGCGACCGACGAGCCTGTGCACCACGGGCTCTCTCGCTTCGGCGTCGAGGTCGTCCGCGAGATGAACCGGATCGGGATGATGGTCGACCTGTCCCACGTCTCCCCCGACACGATGCACGCCGCCCTCGACGCCGCCGAGGCTCCCGTGATCTTCAGCCACTCCTGCGCGCGGGCCGTGACCGACGTGCCCCGCAACGTGCCCGACGACGTCCTCGAGCGGGTCCGCGACCAGGGCGGCACCTGCATGGTCGCGCTCGTGCCGGAGTTCATCAACGCCGACGTCGTCGCCTGGCGCAGCGAGGCCTCCGCCGCCGCTGCGGAGGTCGGTGTCGACGCCAAGGACTTCCTCGCCTTCCTGGCGTTCACGAAGGCGAGGACGGCCGCCCACCCCAAACCGGACGCGACGATCGCCGACGTCGTCGCCCACCTCGAGCACGTTCGCGAGGTCGCCGGCATCGACCACGTCGGGATCGGCGGCGACTACGACGGCACCACAGATCTGCCGACCGGCCTCGAGGACGTCAGCGGCTATCCCCGCCTCTTCGTGGCGCTGGCTGATCGCGGCTGGTCCTACCAGGACCTGACCAAGCTGGCCGGCGGCAACACCTTGCGCGTCCTGCGCGCTGCCGAGGCAGGAGCCCGCGACCTGCAGGCCACCCGCGGCCCCAGCCTGGCGACCTACGAGGCGCTGGACCTCCCCACGTCCTGACCTGCTCGCCGCTGACCTGCTCGCCGCTGACCTGACCCGGCCGGGCCCACCTCAGACGCCGGCCCGGGCGGGCAGCGCCGCTTTGCCACCCCGGCTGCGGGACCAGGGGGCGAGGTCTGGCGTCTGCCGCGTGACCGACCGAGCGCCGATACAGCGAAAACCGTTTGCTACGAACGCGTTATGGTTTCGAGGCTTCCCGTCAAGAACCCGTTAAGGCGGCAACGCTCCCCCCCTTTCAGGATTGATACTTCCTTCGTGGAGCCATCAAGGCCACCTGACGACTGGAGTGCATGACATGACCGATCTCGTCTTCGTGATCCTCGCCGGGGCGTTCTTCGCGCTCGCCTCGCTCATCCTGCGGGGGGTCGAGCGGTTGTGAGCATCGAGAACGCCGCGGGGCTCATCTTCTCCGTCCTGCTCCTCGGCTACCTCGTGACCGCCCTGCTGTTCCCGGAGCGTTTCTGAGATGTCCGACGCCACCGCCGGCCTGCTGCAGGTCGCCCTGCTGATTGCTGCGCTCGCCGCCTGCTACCGCCCCCTCGGCGCCTTCATGGCGCGGGCCTACACCAGCGAGCACGACACCCGGGCCGAGCGAGTGCTCTACCGGGCGATGGGAGTTGACCCCAGGGCCGACCAGCGCTGGCCCGTCTACGCCCGATCCCTGCTCGCGTTCTCCGCCGTGTCCGTCCTGACGCTGTATGCGCTGCTGCGTCTCCAGTCGCACCTGCCGCTGGGCCTGGGGTTCCCCGGGGTCGCACCCGACCAGGCGTTCAACACGGCCGCGTCGTTCGTGACCAACACGAACTGGCAGTCGTACTCCGGTGAGTCGACGATGGGACACCTGGCGCAGATGGCCGGGCTTGCCGTGCAGAACTTCGCCTCTGCCGCGGTGGGCATGGCTGTCGCGGTGGCGCTGATTCGCGGCTTCATCCGTTCGCGCACCGACCATGTCGGCAACTTCTGGGTCGACCTGACCCGCGGCTGCCTGCGCATCCTGCTGCCGCTGGCAGTCGTGGGGGCAGTCGCCCTGATCGCGGCCGGCGCGGTCCAGAACTTCTCTTCCGGGACCGATGCCACCACGCTGGCCGGCATCCACCAGAGCATCACGGGGGGGCCGGTCGCCTCCCAGGAGGTCATCAAGGAGCTGGGCACCAACGGCGGCGGCTTCTACAACGCCAACTCGGCACACCCGTTCGAGAACC
>JBDTBX010000362.1:0-2636 GCA_039923915.1 Nostocoides sp.
CCGACGGGCGCCTACGCTGAAGCTGTCCGCACCCACCCGAAAGCAGCCCCCTCATGACCACCTTCGTCGACCGCGTCGTCCTGCACGTGGCCGCCGGTGACGGCGGTCATGGCGTCGCGTCGGTCAAGCGGGAGAAGTTCAAACCACTCGCCGGCCCCGACGGCGGCACCGGCGGCAAGGGTGGCTCGGTGGTCATCGCCGTCGACCCGCAGGCGACGACCCTGCTCGACTACCACCACACCCCGCACCGCCGCGCCGTCAACGGTCGCCCCGGTGCCGGTGACGAGCGCAACGGTGCTGATGGGGACGACCTCGTCCTGGCCGTACCGGAGGGCACCGTGGTGTCCAGCCCGTCCGGTGAGGTGCTGGCTGACCTCGTCGGGCCCCATGCCTCTTTTGTCGCTGCGCGCGGCGGACGCGGGGGCCTCGGCAACAAGGCCCTGGCCAGCGCCCGGCGCAAGGCTCCCGGCTTCGCCCTGCTCGGCGAGCCCGGCGAGAGCCTCGACGTCGTTCTGGAGTTGAAGTCCCTTGCCGACGTCGCCCTCATCGGCTTCCCCAGCGCTGGCAAGTCCTCCCTTGTGTCCGTCGTGTCCGCGGCCCGGCCCAAGATCGCCGACTACCCGTTCACGACCCTCGTCCCAAACCTGGGTGTCGTCGACGTGGGGTCCGAGCGCTTCACGATCGCCGACGTGCCGGGCCTCATCCCCGGCGCGAGCGAGGGCAAGGGTCTGGGTCTGGAGTTCCTCCGGCACGTCGAGCGGTGCTCGGTCCTTGTCCACGTCGTCGACTGCGCCACCCTGGAGCCGGGACGCGACCCGATGACCGACCTGGACGTGATCGAGGGCGAGCTTGCCGCCTACGTCCCCGATGCGACCCTCGGCGGGCGGCCGCTGTCCGATCGCACCCGCATCGTCGTCCTCAACAAGGCCGACGTCCCCGAGGCTCTGGAGCTCGCCGAGCTCGTCAAGCCCGACCTCGAGGCCCGCGGGCTCGAGGTTCACGTCGTCTCGGCCGTAGCACACACCGGTCTGCGCGAGCTCACCTTCTCCCTGGCCCGGCACGTCGCCGCGGCACGGGAGGAACTGCTCGTCGTCGAGCCGCCGCGCGTCGTCATCCGGCCAAGGGCCGTCGACGACACCGGCTTCACCGTGGCCCGCGAGCACACCTCCGAGGGCGACGTCTTCCGCGTGCTCGGCGACCGTCCGACGCGCTGGATCCGACAGACCGATTTCAGCAACGACGAAGCCGTCGGCTACCTCGCCGACCGGCTCAGTCGCCTCGGCGTCGAGGGGAAGCTGTTCGCCGCCGGGGCCGTCGCGGGCGACACCGTCCTCATCGGGCCGGTCGACAACGCGGTCGTCTTCGACTGGCAGCCGACGATGAGCGCGGGCGCCGAGCTGCTCGGAGGACCACGCGGCACCGACCAGCGACTGGCCGACAACGAGCGACCGACCCGCGGAGACAAGCGGCGTGACTTCCACGACCGCAGGGACTCCCAGACCGCGGCCCGCGACGAGCTGGCGGCCGAGCGCAAGGCCGGCCACTGGGCGACAGCCGCTGACACCGACAATGAGTGAGCTGCGCCCCGCAGCGGACGACGTGGCACGGGAGGCCGCCAGCCGGCAGCCCCAAGAGACAGCAGTCGACGTGATCGCTGACGAGGCCTCTCGGCCGTGTTCACCGATGGCGGGCGCGGCCACGACCATGTCGATGTACCGGCAGCGGATCTCCGCGGCCCAGCGGATCGTGATCAAGGTCGGGTCCTCCTCGCTGACCGGTGCCGCAGCCGGCGGGGCGCTCGACCCCACCGCCATCGACACCCTCGTCGACGGCATCGCGACCCGCCGGCTGTCGGGGGCGCACGTCGTCCTCGTCTCCTCCGGCGCCATCGCCGCCGGACTCGCCCCTCTCGGTCTCAGCAAGCGGCCGTGGGACCTCGCCACCCAGCAGGCAGCAGCGAGCGTGGGGCAGGGAGCCCTCATCGCGGCATACCAGCGGGCCTTCGACCGGCACGGCCTGACGGTGGGCCAGATCCTGCTCACAGCCGATGACGTGACCCGCCGCACCCACTACACGAACGCCAAACGCACCCTAGACCGGCTGCTCGACCTCGGCATCGTGCCGATCGTCAACGAGAACGACACGGTGGCGACCCAGGAGATCCGGTTCGGCGACAACGACAGGCTGGCCGCGCTCGTCTCCCACCTCATCGACGCCGATGCGCTCCTGCTGCTCACCGATGTCGACGCGCTCTACGACGGCCCACCGTCGCGCAAGGGGTCCAAACGGATCCCGCTGGTCGAGGCGACGCACGACCTGGACCACATCGAGATCGGCGGCACCGGCTCGTCGGTGGGCAGCGGTGGGATGGTGACAAAGGTCGAGGCGGCGGGCATCGCCAACGCGGCCGGGATCCCGACCCTGCTCACGTCGACCCCCCAGGTGGCAGCGGCTCTCCGGGGTGACGACGTAGGCACGGTCTTCGCCCCGCAGGGATCGCGCCGGGCGCTGCGCAAGCTGTGGCTGGCGCATGCGACCACCGCCCGGGGGCGGCTGATCGTCGATGCCGGTGCCGTCCGCGCCATCGTCCAGTGGCGTAAGTCACTCCTGCCCGCGGGGATCGTCGGGGTGGAGGG
>JBDTBX010000363.1:0-4802 GCA_039923915.1 Nostocoides sp.
CCGATCCGCAGGGTGTGCTCAGTGGTCCGCAGGTCGTCGGTGGGGCGCGGGGCAGGCGACGGAGCCGACGGCACTGGGGGTGCGGGAGCCGGCGTCGTCGAGGAGGGAGGGGTCGTCGTGGGCGTCACGGGGTCGCTCATGGCGGCATTCTGTCAGCGGCCGGAAAGACTGGGGTGGGACACCGGGCCGCCGGAGGGGTGAAGGGTTCAGTCAGTGCGGCCCGGCATACGTGCTGGGCGCCGGGCCCGTCGGGCCACGTAGGCGTTCCGTCGTCGGGCCCGAGTCGCTCCCATCGAGCCGAGGAGGAGTGCCGCGAGGAGGGCGGCGCCGCCGATGGACAGCGTCGCCAGGCCACGGACGCTGCCGGCGTCGGTGAGACCCAGAGCGGCCACCCCCGAAGCGGCCGACACTGCCGGCTGGGCGGCCCGGCTCTGGGTGGGAGTTGCTGCTGATCGGCTGGCCGCGGCCGCCGAGCTCGACGCGGCGGCCGCCTCGACCTCCCCGGGATTGACCAGCGTGCCGATCGGCCGGGCCTTGGCGCCGTTGGCGAAGGCCCAGTCCAGGAGCTTGGCCGTGGGCCGCCACTGCATGTAGTCGGTGCCGCCCATCTCGGTGACGACGTAGGTGTGCCCGCCGCGCCGGGCGACCGAGATGTAGGTGCGGTGGGCCTGGTCGGTAAAGCCGTCCTTGCCCCCGATCGTCCCGGGGTAGTTGAACAGCAGGGTGTTGTGGTTGGACAGCGCGTAGGTCTGGCGCTTGATCCCGGCCGCGTCGACGATGACAGGCGCCTTGCTCGTCGACGACGTCGAGGTCCCGCTCGTCGAGCCGGTCGTCTTTGTCGAGCCGGGCACCGGGTTGCCCGGGAAGGGCACCGTGAGGGTCGTGTCGTAGGTGCGGAAGGCGTCGATCTGCATCGCGGCCCGCGCGAAGAGGGCCAGGTCGTAGGCGCTGCTCGACTGGCCGGGGGCGTCCAGGCCGCTGGGATTCCCCGCGTGGGTGTCGAGCGCACCGAGACGGTGGGCCTCGTCGTTCATCTCGGCCAGCGTCGCGGGGATCCCGCCGTTGATCCGGGAGAGCATGTATGCCGCGTCGTTGGCCGACCCCATGAGCAGCGCCTCGAAGAGCTGCCTGCCCGTGTAGAGCTGGCCGGGCACGAGGCCGATCCGGGTGCCGTCGGCCCGGGTGTCGCTGTCCTGCGCGGAGTAGGACTTGCGCGGGTCGATTTTCGGGAGCAGCACGAGCGAGGCGAGGGTCTTCAGGGTGCTGGCGGGGGCGAGCTTGGCGTGCGGGGCCTTGGCGGCGATGACCTCGCCGGTGTCGAGGTCGGCCACCAGCCAGGCCACGTCGTGCATCACAGGAGGCGCGGGCGTCCCCGGCGGCAGGTCGGTCGTGATGCCCGTCGAAGCCAGTTTCGGTCCGCCGATCGTGGTCACCGGGTCGATGGCGTCAGCGGGGGTGGGTAGCCCGGTCGTCGTGCTGGGCGACGGCGTCGTGGCTGCCAGGCTCGGGGCGGCTGGGGTGACGCCGCCGAGTGCGAGAACGAGGGAGGCGACGACGAACAGACGGTTCGCACCGCGGCGATTGCGGATCGAGACGGTCACAGCTGGCTCCGGCGACAGACGATGGCAGGACATGAGCCCTGCCACGCTAGGCCATCAGGAGGCCATCGGTAGCGCCGGGCTGCGGGCGAGGTCGTCGTGTCGCCAAGTTGGGGTGGGCGGCCTCGTGCGTCTACCCTGCGGACGCATGGCAGCCATCGACGGATTCTGGGCAGTCGTGCCCGCAGGCGGTGCGGGTACACGACTGTGGCCGCTCTCTCGGGCCGGGGCACCCAAGTTCCTCCTGGACCTGACCGGTGGAGGGCGAACGCTGCTCCAGGCCACCGTCGACCGGCTGCGGCCCCTCGTGGGGGATCAGGTGCTCGTCGTCACCGGCGTGCGGCACGCGTCGGCCGTCGCTGCGCAGCTGCCGGGGCTGCCGCCCGGCCAGGTGATGGCCGAGCCGTCGCCGCGTGACTCGATGGCCGCGATCGGCTGGGCCGCGGCCGTGCTGGAGGCCCGTGACCCGGACGCCGTCTTGGGCTCGTTTGCGGCCGACCACGTCATCGGCGACCAGACGGCGTTCGAGGGGTGCGTGCGGGAGGCCGTCGAGGTCGCACGCGGCGGGCTCGTCGTGACGATCGGGATCGAGCCCACCTACCCGGCGACCGGCTTCGGCTACATCCGAGCCGGTGCCACCATCTCGGGCCGGCCGACGGCGCGCACGGTGGAACAGTTCGTCGAGAAGCCGGACGCGGCCACCGCCGAGCGCTACGTCGCCGACGGCAGCTACCGGTGGAACGCCGGGATGTTCGTCGTCCGGGCCGGCGTCCTGCTCGACCTGCTCCGCGAGTGGCATCCCGAGCTGGCCGACGGGCTGCGTGCGATCGCCGCCGATCCGGGCCTGGTGGACTCGCACTGGGACGCCCTGACCCGGATCGCCATCGACTACGCCATCGCCGAACCGGCCGCGGCGGCCGGCCGGGTGGCCGTCGTGCCCGGGACCTTTGCTTGGGACGACATCGGTGACTTCGCCTCCTTGGCCAGGCTGGCGCCGGCGGGGGGGGCCGGCGAGGGGCTGAGGGTGCTCGGCGATGCTGCGCTCGTGACGTCGGTCGACAGCACGGGGTTCGTCGTGCCCGGCAGCGGTCGGGCGGTTGCGGTCGTCGGTCTTACCGACGTCGTCGTCGTCGACACCGGCGACGCGCTGCTCGTCACGACGCGCGAGCGGGCCCAGGACGTCACGTCGGTCGTCGACGCACTCAAGGCCGCCGGCCGCACGGACCTGACCTGAGACCGATGGCCGCTGCCCAGCTGATCGCCGAGCCGTCGCCGGACCCCGACGCCGATGGCGTGCCCACCACGTTCGACGTGATCGTTGCCGGGTGCGGGCCCACGGGCGCAGTGCTGGCCGCCGAACTACGGCTGCACGACGTGAGGGTCCTTGTTCTGGAGCAGGAGACCGGGCCCGCGTCGTTCGTCCGCATCGTCGGTCTGCACATTCGCAGTCTGGAGCTGATGGCCATGCGCGGACTGCTGGACCGCCTTCTCGAACACGGCAGGCAGCGTCCGGCCGGCGGATTCTTCGCCGCCATCGACAAACCTGCGCCCAAGGGCCTGGATTCCGCGCACGCCTATCTGCTGGGCATCCCGCAGCCGGTCATCGTTGCCCTCCTCGAGGAACACGCGATCCACCTGGGTGCGAAGGTCCGGCGCGGTCTCGCGGTGGCCGATTTCGAGCAGGACGACGAGGGCGTGACTGTCGAGCTGGCCGACGGCGAACGGCTGCGTGCGCGCTATCTCGTCGGCTGTGACGGCGGGTCCAGCACGGTGCGTAAACGGCTGGGCGTCGGTTTCCCCGGCGAGCCCTCGCGGACCGAGACGCTGATGGGCGAGATGGAAGTGGGGGTGCCGCAGGAGGAGATCACCGCCAAGGTGACCGACGTCCGCGAGACCCACAAGACGTTCAGTCTCGGTCCCGTCGGCGGCGGGGTCTATCGCGTCGTGGTTCCCGTCGTGGGCGTCAGCGACCCGGCTGAGCCCGCCAGCCTCGAGGACGTCAAACACCAGCTGCGCGCCATCGCCGGAACCGATTTCGGCGTGCACTCCCCGCGCTGGCTGTCCCGCTTCGGGGATGCCACCCGGCTGGCCGAGCGCTATCGGGTCGGGCGGGTGCTGCTGGCCGGCGACGCGGCACACATCCATCCACCCACGGGCGGGCAGGGCCTCAACCTGGGTGTTCAGGACGCCTTTAACCTCGGCTGGAAACTGGCCGCACAGATCCGCGGCTGGGCGCCGGAAACGCTGCTCGACACCTACCAGGCCGAGCGTCATCCGGTCGCCGAGGACGTGCTGGACAACACCCGCGCCCAGATGGAGCTGCTGTCCACCGAGCCAGGCCCCCAGGCCGTGCGCAGGCTGCTCACCGAGCTGATGGACTTCGAGGAGGTGAACCGCTTCCTGATCGAGAAGATCACCGCGATCGGCATCCGCTACGACGTCGGCCAGGGCCCCGACCTGCTCGGGCGCCGCCTGCGCGACATCGAGGTGAACCAGGGACACCTCTACGACCTGCTGCATCGCGGCCGCGGCCTGCTGCTGGACCGCACCGGACGCCTGACCGTCGGCGGCTGGTCGGACCGGGTCGACTACCTGGCGGATCCCTCTGCGGCACTGGAGGTTCCGTGCGTGCTGCTCCGTCCCGACGGCCACGTCGCCTGGATCGGCGAGGATCAGCAGGACCTGGACGAGCACCTCACCCGCTGGTTCGGCACGCTCAGGTCGTGAGGTCTCGGCGGCGGAACGACACGGCGCCGTATGCCGCGAGCGCGCCGGCCACGACGAGCAGGACACCCGCGCCGAGCAGGTCCGCCGGGCCGCCGGGGAGGCTGCCCAGGTGGGCGAACGGGGAGATGCCCTGGACCCAGTGGGGGAGTTTGAGGAGGGCGCCGAGCTCACCGAGGAGCACGAACACGGCGAGGACGGCCCACGTCGCGCCCGTCCGTCGGGGCAGCAGGCCGAAGAGGGTGACGGCGACGGCAGCGCAGACCCACACGGCCGGGAGCGTCGAGACGGCCGCAGCGAGCAGGGCGGCCAAGCCGATGACGTCGGATCTGGACGCGCCGACGCCGGCGGCTGCCCCGACGACGACCATGAGCAGGGTCGAACCGCCGAGTGCGACAACGACGTGGCTACCGAGCCAGTGCCACCGGGTCGTGGCGGTGGCGAGGACGACCTCGGCCCGGCCCTGGGCCTCCTCCGAGC
>JBDTBX010000364.1:0-5232 GCA_039923915.1 Nostocoides sp.
TGGACATGCACCCCCTCGACGCCCGCGAGGACCGGGCCACCTTCGCCCGGGACACCCAGGGCATCGGGATGTGCAACATCACCAAGTGCTGCACCGAGGTCTGCCCGGAGCACATCAAGATCACCGACAACGCGATCATCCCGATGAAGGAGCGGGTCGCTGACCGCAAGTACGACCCGGTCCGCTGGCTCGGCAAGACCATCACCCGCCGCAAGCCCTGACTCCCGCTCGTCGCCCCACCCGATCCCCGGCCCCGACTGGCCAGCTGAACCACGCGGTGGCCAGGATCCCCTGACCTCGCCGCGGGTTACCGGGCCGGCTACCGGGCCAATGTTGTTAGGGCCGCAGCACTTTCAGTCGGGTAACTCCTCGGGTAACCGGCGTCACCTCTGTCGGCATTGGCGCTTACCGGCTCAGTGACCGTGCCGGAGGGCGGTGCGCAGGTCCCGGTTGAGCGTGGAGATGACGTTCTGCGGGATCTCCTTGGGGCAGGCCGCGGTGCACTCCCCGATGTTCGTGCAGCCGCCGAAGCCCTCGGCGTCGTGCTGGGCGACCATCGACACCACCCGCTCCATCCGTTCGGGCTGGCCCTGCGGCAGCTCGGATAGGTGGGTGACCTTGGCGCCCATGAAGAGCATGCCGCTGCCGTTCGGGCAGGCGGCGACACAGGCCCCGCAGCCGATGCACTCGGCAGCCATGAAGGCCCGCTCGGCGTTGACTTTGGGGACCAGGGTCGCATGCGCGTCCGGCGCGGCCCCCGTGTTGACCGTGATGAACCCACCCGCCTGGATGATCCGGTCGAACGCGGACCGGTCGACGACGAGGTCCTTGATGACCGGGAACGGGTCGGCGCGCCACGGCTCGACGGTGATCGTGTCGCCGTCCTCGAACGAGCGCATGTGCAGCTGACAGGTGGTCGTCCGTTCCGGACCGTGGGCGTGCCCGGAGATCATCAGGCCGCACATCCCGCAGATGCCCTCACGGCAGTCGCTGTCGAACGCGATCGGCTCCCTGCCCTCGTCGTTGAGCCGCTCGTTGAGGACGTCGAGCATCTCCAGGAACGACATGTCGGCGCTGATGTCTGACACCTCGTATGCCGCGAACTCCCCCGTGGCCTGCGGCCCCGTCTGGCGCCAGATCTTGAGAGTGAAGTTCATTGAAAGCCCTTGTTTCGTCGGTCAGTTCGGTGGGTCCGCAGGGCCCCGGGTGTCACTTGTAGCTCCGCTGTTTGAGCTCAATGAAGTCGTAGGTGAGATCTTCCTTGTGGAGCACGGGGGCACCCATGTCCGCGCGGTCGTCCGAGGCTCCGGGCGTGTACTCCCAGGCTGCGACGTAGGCGTACAGGTCGTCGTTCCGCAACGCCTCACCCTCCTCGGTCTGCGACTCGGACCGGAAGTGGGCTCCGCACGACTCCCGTCGGTGCAGGGCGTCGATGCACATGAGCTCGCCGAGCTCGAGGAAGTCGGCGACCCGGCCGGCCTTCTCCAGACTCTGGTTGAAGGTCTCTGCTCCACCGAGGACCCGCACGTTGCGCCAGTACTCCTCGCGAAGGGACCGGATCAGGTCGATCGCCTTGAACAGGCCCTCCTCGGTGCGCTCCATCCCGCAGTACTCCCACATGATCGACCCGAGCTCCTTGTGGAAGGAGTCGACGCTGCGGGTGCCCTGGATCGCGAGCAGGGTCTGGACCCGATCCTCGACCGACGCCCGGGACGCGACGACGTCGGCGTGGTCAGGGTCGATCTCGGGGTAGGGGCCGCCGGCCAGGTAGTCGCGGATCGTGTTGGGCAGCACGAAGTACCCGTCGGCGAGGCCCTGCATGAGGGCGGAGGCGCCGAGCCGGTTGGCGCCGTGGTCGGAGAAGTTGGCCTCCCCGGTGACGTACAGCCCCGGGATGCTCGACTGCAGGTCGTAGTCGACCCACAGCCCGCCCATGACGTAGTGGACCGCCGGGTAGATCCGCATCGGCACGGCATACGGGTCCTCGCCGGTGATCCGGGCGTACATGTCGAACAGGTTGCCGTACTTCTCCTCGACCTCGGCTCGACCGAGGCGGGCGATGGCGTCGGCGAAGTCGAGGTACACCCCGCGCCGGAAGTCGCCCACGAGGGGCCCCACGCCACGGCCCTCGTCGCAGACGTACTTGGCCTGGCGGGAGGCGATGTCGCGGGGGACGAGGTTGCCGAAGGAGGGGTAGATCCGCTCCAGGTAGTAGTCGCGGTCCCCCTCGGCGATCTGACGCGGGTCCTTGTCACAGTCCTCGCGCCGCTTGGGGACCCAGATCCGGCCGTCGTTGCGCAGTGACTCCGACATCAGCGTGAGCTTGGACTGGTGCTCGCCCGATACCGGGATGCAGGTGGGGTGGATCTGGGTGTAGCACGGGTTGGCCATCAGGGCGCCCTTGCGGTGGGCCCGCCACGAGGCGGTGACGTTGCTCCCCATGGCGTTGGTCGACAGGTAGAACACGTTTCCGTAGCCGCCCGACGCCAGCACGACGGCGTCGGCCAGGTGGGTCTGCACCTCACCGGTGACCAGGTCGCGGGCGATGATCCCCCGGGCCCGGCCCTCGACGACGACCAGCTCGAGCATCTCGTGGCGGGCGAACATCTCGACGCCACCGACAGCCACCTGCCGCTCGAGGGACTGGTAGGCCCCGATGAGCAGTTGCTGGCCAGTCTGGCCGCGGGCATAGAAGGTCCGGGAGACCTGGACGCCGCCGAACGAGCGGTTGTCGAGCAGGCCGCCGTACTCCCGCGCGAAGGGGACGCCCTGAGCCACGCACTGGTCGATGATGTTGGCGCTGACCTCGGCCAGCCGGTAGACGTTGGTCTCGCGAGAGCGGTAGTCGCCGCCCTTGACCGTGTCGTAGAAGAGCCGGTAGACCGAGTCGCCGTCCTCCATGTAGTTCTTCGTCGCGTTGATGCCGCCCTGGGCAGCGATCGAGTGCGCCCGGCGCGGAGAGTCCTGGAAGCAGAACGACGTGACCCGGTAGCCGGCCTCGCCGAGCGTGGCCGCCGCAGAGGCGCCGGCGAGCCCGGTCCCGACGACGACGACCGAGATCTTGCGGCGGTTCGTGGGGTTGACCAGCCGGGCCTGGAACTGGCGCGTGCCCCACATGCCCTCGATCGGTCCGTTCGGGGCCTTGGTGTCGTGGATGGGGGCACCCTCGGAGTAGAGGCCCTGGATGAGATCGGTCATGGGTCGTCGTCGTCCTTACTTCACGAGTCCGAAGAGGATGGACAGCGGGGGGATGAGGAACCCCACCACGACGACGGCCGCCACGACGTGGCCGCTGACCTGCGCGCGCCGGTAGGCCGTCTGGGTGCCGGTCCAGCCGAGGGTCTGGCTCGCGCTGAAGACACCGTGGGCCAGGTGCAGGTAGAGGGCGAGCATGGCCACGAGGTAGATGATGGTCAGCCACCACACCTGGAAGGAGTCGACGACCAGCTGGTAGGCGTTGTCGACCGGCACGCCCTGACCGCCGACGTTGACCTTGACGATGGTGAACTCGATGAGGTGCCAGATGATGAACAGGAGCAGGAAGACACCGCCCCACCGCATCCACCTGCTGGAGAGGCTCTGCACGACGGCCTTCTTCATCGCATACCGGTGTGTTCTGGCTGCCCGCGCCCGCCCCCACAGGGTCAGCGCGGCATACACGTGCGCGACGACGGCGAGGACGAGCACGACTTCGGTCAGGGTGAGGAATCCGCGGTGGGGGAGCATCGGCTCGCCGATCGTCCGCAGGTGTTCCGCATAGGTGTTGTAGGAGCTCTCGCCGACAAGCAACTTGAGGTTGCCGTACATGTGCGCGAGGACGAACAACGCGAAGATGATGCCGGTCACGGCCATCACGATCTTCAACGCGATCGTCGTCGACCGGGCGCTGGTTGCCCTTGGTGGGGAAGTCGTCGTTGCCACGAGGCGAAACTATCGTGGCCGCGGGCCCGCTGTCGGGCCACGTGACCAGACTGGGGTGTGAGATTGACCCGGTTACCGCAGGGTAAGCACCTGACGTGGGGTCAATTCCTGGTCGGAAGGGCCGCGTCGTAGAGGGCCTTCCTGGACAATCCGGTCCGCGCGGCCACGTCGGCGGCCACGTCCTTGAGGCGCTCACCGGCCGCGACCCGATCCCGTATGCCGGCCAGCTGGCTGGGGACATCGGTCGCCTCGGGCGGCGCACCGGCGACGACGACGGTGATCTCGCCCTTCACGCCGCCGACCGCCCAGACGGCGAGTTCGGCCAATCCGCCGCGGCGGACCTCTTCGTACGTCTTGGTCAGCTCCCGGCAGACGGCCGCCGGACGGTCGGCACCGAAGGCGGCCGCCATGGCGGCCAGCGTCGCGGCGATCCGGTGTGGTGCCTCGAAGAAGATGAGGGTCCGCCGCTCGTCGGCGAGGCCGGCGAGCGAGCGGGCCCGCTCCCCCGGCTTGCGCGGCAGGAAGCCCTCGAAGCAGAACCGGTCGACGGGCAGGCCGGAGACGGCGAGCGCCATGAGGACGGCGCTCGGGCCCGGGACGCAGGTCACCGTCACCCCGGCGGCAACGGCCGCGGCCACCAACCGGTAGCCGGGATCCGACACGCTCGGCATCCCGGCATCTGTGACGACGAGGACCCGGTCGCCGGCCCGCAACCGCTCCACGAGATCGAGGCTCCGCGCCGCCTCGTTGTGCTCGTGGAAGGAGATCACCCGGCCGGTCGGCGTGACCCCGAGGTCCTGGCACAGCCGGCGCAACCGGCGGGTGTCCTCCGCGGCGACCACGTCAGCCGTCGAGATCTCCGTCGAGAGGCGGGGGGCCGCGTCGCGCGGGTCGCCGATCGGGGTCGCGGCGAGGACGAGGACTCCGGCAGGCATGGCGTCAGTATCCCGTCCGGAGGAGGGCCCGGACCAGACGGTGTCGGAGTGGGCCACAGCCACCCGACGCACCCGACCCATCCGCCGCACACGACCCAGGCCTTGGACACCGACCCAACGACCGGCTGAGCCGTCGGGGAGAAGGAGGCGCCCGGCATACGGGACGGCCGCTCACCTTAGGATCGCCCGCATGACCCGGACCGAGCAGCTCCGCGCGCGGCTGCTCGGATTCCGCCCGACAGATACCTTCTGGGGCTGGTTCTGGCCGGTGCTCATCATGGTGCTCGGCGGGAGCCTGCGGTTCTGGGCGCTCAGCCGGCCGCACCAGCTCATCTTCGACGAGACCTACTACGTCAAGCAGGGTGTCTCGATGCTC
>JBDTBX010000365.1:0-3216 GCA_039923915.1 Nostocoides sp.
CGTCAACCGCCACGCCACCCTCAGCCGCCAGTTCACCTGAGCGCCCTGGACCGTACGGTTTCGCGGCGGGGCACCTCCCCCTGCAGACCTGAACCCGTTCCCCAGCGTCGGCCCCTCCCCACCCCTCCCGCACGTGCGGGGTTATTCAGGTCAAGTAGCGCTACTGGACCTGAATAACCCCGCACGTGCAGGGATGTGAGGGTGGGCGGCGGTGCGGTCAGTGGTGGCGGCTGACGGCCAGGGCGAGGAACTCGGCCCGCGTCACCGCGTTGTCGCGCATCCGGCCGCGAAGCGCCGAGGTCGTCGTCCGGGCGCCGTGGGCCCGCGCGCCGCGTAGCGACATGCACAGGTGCTCCGCCTCGATGACGACCGCGACGCCGGCCGGTCGGAGGTGCTCCTGCAACGCGCCGGCGACCTGTTGGGTGAGCCGTTCCTGGACCTGGAGTCCGCGGGCGTGGTGGTCGAGGACGCGGGCCAGCTTGGAGAGCCCGAGGATCCGCTCGCCCGGGAGGTAGCCGATGTGCGCAACACCGCGGAAGGGCAGGAGGTGGTGCTCGCACAAGGATTGGAACGGCAGGTCGGTGGCGACCACCATCTCGTCGTAGCCCTCGTCGTTGGGGAAGGTCGTGAGCGTGAACGGCTCCGGGGCGATCAGCTCGGCGTATGCCGCGGCGACCCGCCGAGGCGTGTCGAGCAAGGCCTCCGATCGAGGATCGTGACCCAGGGCCACGAGCAGGTCGCGGACGGCCCGCTCGGCGGCAGGCTGGTCGATCGCAGCCCGGTCGGCGACGACGCGAAGGGATCGGTGGCGCGGCACCTGGACGGCTGCGTCCTCGTCGTCGAACGGGTCCAGGTGGGCGGGGGAAGGCGGGACGGGCGGCATACGGATCACTCCTCGGGGATTCGGTCGGCTGTGTGCCTGCGGGACCGGGAGGCCCCGACAACGGGTGCGGAGGTCAGGTCGATCAGGTGCTCGGCGGTGTGGTCGTGGCCGGACAGGAAGCGATACAGCTCGACGACGGTCCGGTCCGGACCGTCCAGCCAGCGCGCGCTCGCCGCGCGAGCCGTCTGGACCAGTTCGGCGCCGTGCCCGAAGTCCGTCGGCGCGACGCGCAGCGGGCAGAGCGGGGGCAGCAGATGCAGCTCGACCTGCCCGGCATACGCCCGGATGTCGTGGGCCAGACGTTGCTGGACGAGCAGGGTGAGGGCGTGCAGGGCCACGCCGAAGGGTGTGGACGGCGGGGCGGCGAGCGCACAGGCCGCCCCGCCCGGCAGGACGAACACGCGGTCCGCCCCGAGGTGGACGGCCTGGGAGATGGCCGTGTTGTCGGCGAGGCCGCCGTCGACGAGCAGCCGGCCGTCGATCCGCACCGGGGGCAGGATCGCCGGGATGGCCGTGCTGGCGAGGATGGCGTCGACCGCTCTCCCGGCGGAGAGGAGCACCTCGTTGCCGGTCAACAGGTCGGTGGCCACGACGTGCAGCGGGATGGGCGCGTCCTGGAGTCGTTCGAAGGTGAGATGGCCCTCGATCACCCGCCGGAGTCCGCGAGCACCGAAGAACGACGACCGTCGCCCCGCGACCGCGAGCAGTGGCCGGGACGGGCTGACAGGGAAGACGTCGGCGAAGCGGGTGCCCGCCCACGCCGTCTCCAGGTGGGCCAGGGCCGCCTCACCCGTCCCCCGACCGGCGACGAAGGCGGCGTTGATGGCGCCGGCCGAGGTGCCGACCAGGAGGTCCGGGGCGATGCCGCGCGCGGCGAGTGCCTGCAACATCCCGACCTGGACGGCGCCGAGGCTGCCGCCACCGGACAGGACGAAGGCGGTGGTCATCGCTTGGCGTCGACCGCCGAGGCGAGCCGGCCGAGGGTGAGGGCCGCGAGGAACAGGCCGAAGTCGCGCAGGGCGATGTCGAGGTAGCCGCCGATGCTGACGAGGTTGATGATGATGCCGACGAGCCAGAGGGCGACGATGATGGCGCCGATCTTGGGCCGGAGCAGGACGAGGAGGCCGGCGACGATCTCGATGATGCCCACGGCATACATCGCCTGGTGTGCGGTGCCCGGGACGATCCGGTCGATCCACGGGGCGAGGTACTTGTCCCAGTTGGTCATGACATGGGCGAACTTGTCGACACCGAACAGGATCGGGGCGACGGTGAAGGCGATCCGCATCAGCCAGAACGCCTGGTATGCCGGGTCGTCGGCGAGGCGGGTCCGGATCGAGCTCGTGGTGGTGGGGTTCAGTGGAAGGGTGGTGCTGTCGACGGTCATGGTTGCCGTTCCTCTCTATCGGATGGTATTTTCAACGTTAGAGCCTGTGGCTTCTAACGTCAAGATCCGTGTCAGATAGATTTCAGAAGGTGGCGCCCGTGCCGACCGAGGACCAGTTCGACCAGATCGCGAGTGTCGCCGCCCTCGCCGACCCGGTCCGGCGCTCCCTGTACACCTATGTCGCCGAGCAGGAGGAGCCCGTGGGTCGGGACGAAGCCGCCACCGCCCTCGACGTGCCGCGGCACGTCGCCAAGTTCAACCTCGACCGGCTCGAGCAGGAGGGCCTGCTCGCGGCTGGCTACGCCCGGCCGGCGGGCCGCAGCGGACCCGGTGCGGGGCGGCCGGCCAAGGTCTACCGCCGCAGTGCGGCCGAGGTGTCGGTCTCGCTGCCCGAGCGTCACTACGAGCTGGCCGGGCACGTCCTGGCGGCCGGGATCACGATGGCTCAGGAGCGCCACCTGCCCGTCCGGCAAGCAGTGTCCGAGGCGGCTCGGGCTGCGGGCCAGGAGCTGGGCGCCGCGGCTCGAGCGGCCGTGACCGACGAAGGGCCGACCGGGCCGGCACGCACCGAGGTGATCGTCGACGTTCTGCGCCGCAGCGGCTACGAGCCGAGACTGGAGGGCACCTTGATCCGGTTGGGCAACTGCCCGTTCCACCGGCTCTCCCGCGAGCACACCGACCTCGTCTGCGGAATGAACCTCGACCTGCTCACCGGGGTCGTCGAGGCGGCGGGGGCCACCGGCGTGACGGCCCGGCTGGACCCGGTCGAGGGCCAGTGCTGCGTCGTCATGGACCTGGCCACGTGAGTCGACGACCGCCCTGCTCTGCTAACCTCTGCGGGCGCGGTTGATCCGTCATCCGCCCCCGTAGCTCAGGGGATAGAGCACCGCCCTCCGGAGGCGGGGGCGTAGGTTCGAATCCTACCGGGGGCACCACAACGTCTCTC
>JBDTBX010000366.1:0-4336 GCA_039923915.1 Nostocoides sp.
CCCATCAGGAAGCGGACCTCCTCGGGCGACCGGCGCCAGTTCTCGGTCGAGAACGCGTAGGCCGACAGGTGGGTGACCCCGACCTCGATGGCTCCTGCGACAACGTCGAGCAGCGAGGCTTCGCCCGCCTCGTGACCCACGGTGCGAGGCAGGCCGCGAGCGTTGGCCCACCGCCCGTTGCCGTCCATGACGACGGCCACGTGCCGCGGCAGGGCAGCCGTTGGGATGACGGGGGCCGTTGCGCCAGAGGGGTGCCCGCACGGTCTGTCGTATGCCGCGCGCCCGGCGGTCATACGCGCTCCACCATCCGCAGGGATCGGACCTGCTTCTCCAGGTGCCACTGGAGGAAGGCGCTCACCAGCCCACTGCCTTCGCGGCGGTGGCGGTCGGCCGAGACGTCGCCGATCGCCCAGTCCCCGGAGAGGAGCGCCGCGAGGAGCACGAGCGTCTCCGGCGCCGGCGCGGCCGAGCCGGGCGGCCGGCATACGGAACAGACCGCCCCACCCGCTGCGATGTTGAACCCGCGGTGCGGACCGGGGTCGCCGCACCGGGCGCAGTCGTGGAAGCTCGGTGCCCAGCCGGCGACGGCGAGGGCCCGCAGCAGGTAGGCGTCCAGGACGAGCCCCGGATCGTGCTCCCCGCCGGCGAGGGACCGGAGCGCGCCGCCGAGCAGGAGATACTGCTGGATCGCGGGCGCGTGCTCCTCGGTGAGTCGGTCGCACGTCTCGAGGATCGCGCTCTGCGCCGTGTAGGCCGGGTAGTCACGGGCGATGACGTCGCCCCACGCATCGAGGGTCTCGACCTGGGTCACGGTGTCGAGGTTGCGGCCCTCATAGCACTGGAGGTCGATGTGCATACCGGGCTCGAGGCGCGAGCCGAAGCGGCTCTTGGTCCGGCGAACCCCCTTGCCGACGACCCTCACCTTGCCGCGGGTGCGGGTGAGGAGGGTGACGATGCGGTCGGCTTCGCCCAGCTTCTGGGTGCGCAGCACGATGGCTTCGTCGCGGTAGAGAGGCACCGGCTCATTGTCCTACGCCCCGGCCGGGCGCCACCGCAGGACGGGCCACGTGTTCCTCGCACATCTGTCCGACGTTTGCTATGCTCGAACACATGTCCGCAGCAGTCGATCTCGACGTGGCTCTGCAAGGGTCGCTCTTCGAGGTGGCCGATGCCGGCCCGGTCCGCACGACGGTGCCGGTGCGCCGAGACCACCTCGACCGCGGCGCCTGGGTCGACGTCCACCCGGGCTGGCTGGGCGCCGCCGACACGGCATACCGAGGACTCCTGGCCGAGGTCCCGTGGCAGGCCGAGCGCCGCCAGATGTGGGACCACGTCGTGGACGTCCCCCGGCTGACCAGGTTCTACGGCGAGGGCGAGCCGTTGCCCCACCTCGTCCTCGACCACGCGCTCACGGCCCTCAACTCCCGGTATGCCGCGGGGCTGGGTGAGCCGTTCGTCACCGCCGGGCTCTACCTCTACCGGGACGGACGGGATTCCGTCGCGTGGCACGGGGATCGGATCGGCCGCGGCCGAGACGGCGACACGCTCGTGGCGATCATCTCCCTCGGCTCGCGGCGCAACCTGATGCTGCGCCCCCGCAGCGGCGGCACGGCCCGGCGCTACCCCCTCGCCCATGGCGACCTCGTCGTCATGGGCGGATCGTGCCAGCGCACGTGGGACCACTGCATTCCCAAGACGGCCCAACCGGTCGGGCCACGGATCTCGGTCCAGTTCCGCCCTCGGGGAGTTCGCTGACCTCTGCTGACCTCGCGTCCACCTAACCCGTCGACGCACCCGGCGCCGGAGTGCACCACCTCCATGGCGGCACGATCCGCGGCAGCCGGCGCCCTGCTACCCGGCGGTCATCGAGTGGGCGGCCTTGAGCAGGTGGTCGAGCTCGGTGCGCAGTGACTGGGCGACGACGTCGATGTCTGGCATGACCTCGCGGGCGGCGACCAGACCGAAGTGCAGCTGGCCGAGGTAGCCGATCAGGGTGACGTTCATGCCCTGCCCGTCCAGGACCACTGACAGGGGGTAGTGGGCGAGCAGCTTGGCGCCGGCCAGGTAGACGGGCACGTTCGGGCCCGGGACGTTCGAGACGACCACGTTGAAGGGTGGCAGCCGCGACAGGATCGAGCTGCTCAGCACAACCCTCGCGGCACGGGCAGTGAGCGCCGGCGGCGCGAAGTCGGTGATGTCGTCGATGAGGCCCTGTGGGATGACGGCCTGCTGAGCCTTGGCGATCTGGGTTGCCTGGTGGGCGCTGGCCAGCCGCTCCACCGGGTCGGCGATGTGCGTTGGCAGCACGGCGAGCATCGCCGATACCTTGTTGCCCATGGCGCCCTTGCCGCTGGCGTCGCGGATGCTGACCGGGACCATGGCGACGAGCGGGGCCGACGGCAGGGCGTTGCGCTCGAGGAGCCACCGCCGCAGGGCACCGGCACACATGGCCATGACGACGTCGTTGACCGATACCCCGAAGGCGTTCTTGACGGTCTTGACCTCCGCGAGCGGCAGGCTGATGAAGGCGAACTTGCGGTGCGCGGTGATCTGGGTGTTGAGCGGCGTGGTCGGCGCGATGAGCGGCGCCCCCCTGATCACCTCGCCGTCAGCACTGCGGCCACGCCCGACGAGCCCGCTGACAACCGGAGCGAGTGCGGGTGCCAGGGCCGGCAGCGCGCGTAGGGCGTCGGTGGCCAGCTTGGTCGCCTGCACCGGGCGCAGGGCGAGTCGGGCGATGGCCCGGACACCGAGCTCGAGGCGACTGGGCGCCGAGGCCGGGTCGAACGGCTCCGAGGGCGGGACCGGACGACCCTGGGGGGACAAGTCCATGAGGACGGTGAGCAGTTCCGCGCCCGAGACGCCGTCGATGGCTGCGTGGTGGACCTTGGTGTAGAGGGCGACCCGCTTCTTCGCCAGGCCCGTGATGAGGTAGCTCTCCCACAGCGGCCGAGACCTGTCGAGCGGGCGGGCGTGCAGCCGCGAGACCTGCTCGCACAACTGGGCGTCGGAGCCCGGACGCGGCAGGGCGATCTCCCGGACGTGGTACTCGATGTCGAAGTGCTCGTCGTCGACCCAGTAGGGCTGGTCCAGTCCGAAGGGCACGTGGTGCAGGCGGCGGCGCATGACCGGGACCAGGGGCAGCCGCTCACCGATCACCTCGGTGAGCCGAGCCAGGTCGAGTCTCTCCGGTGCCGTCGACGGGTCGAGGATCGACAGGCCCCCGACGTGCCCGGTCGAGCGCGGGGTCTCCAAGGCGAGGAAGGCGGAGTCGAGCCCGGTCAGTCGTTGCACAGTTCGTAGGCTACTTGTCGAGGGCTCCGAAGAACGGGCGCAGCACAATCGGCGGCCGGAAGGGCGTCCAGTCCTCCACGGGGCGGGCCAGGCGGTCCGCGACCGTCCACAGGCTCACCGGGTCGAAGCCGAAGCCGAGGTGGCTGCACCGCACCTCGACGTTCTGGTGGAGGGCCGTCGGCTCGGCCAGGCAGGCGCGCCAGGCGACGACCCCGTCGAACCGGGAGTACAACGAGGTCGACGGCACCGGCACCGGGCCGCCCACCTGTCGCCGCTTGGGGACACCGGGTCCCCGCGAGTGAAGGAAGGACAGCCGCTCGAAGGTGCGGTCGGCGTGAGTCCGGTGCCCGTCAGCGACCCCGAAGGGAGACCCCAGGGTGATGACCTGGCGGACGTGGTCGGGGTGCTCCCGGGCCAGGTGCCGGGCGTAGATGCCGCCCAGGCTCCAGCCGATCACCGACACCGGTCCGCCGGTCTCCTCCGCGAGCGCCTCGAGGGCGAGCGGCATACCGGCCATCACCGTCGAGGTCGGGCCCAGGTTCCGGCCCAGCCGCCACCCCCGCATCCGGTATCCCTTGCGCTTCAGGAAGGTTCGCAGGGTGCGGGTGCTCCGGTCGGAGGCGAGCAGGCCGGGCAGGACGAGGACGCCGTGGCCGTCGCCGTCCGGCGCACGGCCGAGCAGCGGCCGAGCCATGACCGGGCCGAAGGTCGCGTCGATGACGCCACGGAGCGGCTCGGTCAGGTAGAGCGCGGCCGACGGCGTCGCGCCGACCTCGCGCATTCGGACGGGCAGGTCGGCGCGGTCGCGGCTGGTCCGGGTGGCCGGTACGGCACTTGACATGTCTGCACCTGCCTGCTCCGGCGCCCACGGCGTTGCAGGCGCTCTCGCAGCGTGCCATCCCATGGTTGACGAATCAAGCACCGGCGACGGCCATTCGCGCGCCGTCAGGCGACGTCGGCCCGGCTCGCGTCGCGTTCGGCCCGGTTCACGGCCGACAGGACCGCCGCGAGGGAGGCCCTGACGATCGAGGAGTGCATGCCG
>JBDTBX010000367.1:0-3617 GCA_039923915.1 Nostocoides sp.
TCTTCGGACTGCTCGTCGTGTCGGCCACCCCGGTCCACAAGATCCCCGAGCGTTTTCAGCACGTCACCGCGCTCATCACGCGCGGCAGGAAGCACCCGGCTGACGATGCAGATGCGGCCGCTACGGCACTGGGCGCTGCCAGGACCCGCCGCAAGGGTCCGATCGACCTTTCCGAACGCGCCGGCGACACGGCCTACGAGCAGGCGGCGGAGGTGGCCGACGGGTTGCCGAAGGTGCGCCCCGGTCTCAAGCGGCCGACCGCCCCCGGCGTCCTGGCCCCCGCCGCGGAGGTGCCGAGCGCGCCCAACCCGACCGAGGCGATCGCCGTCAAGGCGGCCGACCGCGCGCCGCTCGAGCCGCCACCCACGGCTCAGCTCCCACAGCGGGTCGAGCAGCTGGCCCTCGCCGGCGACGTCACGTACATCCTCCCGGACTCGACCGTGCTCAAGCAGGGTTCCCCGCACAAGCAGCGGTCGGCCGCCAACGACGCGGTCGTCGAGGCGCTGACCACCGTCCTGGACGACTTCGGCATCGACGCGCAGGTCACCGGCTTCTCCCGCGGGCCGACGGTCACCCGCTACGAGGTCGAGCTGGGCCCGGCCGTCAAGGTCGAGCGGGTCACCTCGATGAGCAAGAACATCGCCTATGCCGTGGCCTCGGCCGACGTGCACATCCTCTCGCCGATCCCCGGCCGGTCCGCGATCGGCATCGAGATCCCCAACGCCGACAAGGAGGTCGTCTCCCTCGGCGACGTCCTGCGAAGCCAGACGGCCCGCAACAACCACCACCCGATGGTCATCGGTGTCGGCAAGGACGTCGAGGGCGGCTACGTCATCGCCAACCTCGCCAAGATGCCGCACCTCCTCGTCGCCGGGGCGACCGGCGCCGGCAAGTCGAGCTTCGTCAACACGATGATCACCTCGGTGCTCATGCGGTCGACACCCGATGAGGTGCGCATGGTCCTCGTCGACCCCAAGCGGGTCGAGCTCACGGCATACGAGGGGATCCCGCACCTCATCACCCCGATCATCACCAGCCCCAAGAAGGCTGCCGAGGCGCTGCAGTGGGTCGTCCGCGAGATGGACCTGCGCTATGACGACCTTGCGGCGTTCGGGTTCAAGCACGTCGACGACTTCAACGCCGCGGTGAAGTCCGGCAAGCTCAAGCCACTGCCGGGTTCACAGCGAGTGCTGCAGACCTACCCCTACCTCCTGGTCATCGTCGACGAGCTCGCCGACCTGATGATGGTCGCCCCGCGCGACGTCGAGGAGTCGATCGTCCGGATCACCCAGCTGGCCCGCGCGGCGGGCATCCACCTGGTCCTGGCGACCCAGCGGCCGTCCGTCGATGTGGTGACGGGGCTGATCAAGGCCAACGTGCCGTCGCGGATGGCGTTTGCCACGTCCAGCCTGGCCGACAGCCGGGTCGTCCTCGACCAGCCGGGCGCGGAAAAGCTTCTGGGACAAGGCGATGCGCTCTTCCTGCCGATGGGGGCGAGCAAGCCGATGCGGGTCCAGGGCGCCTGGGTGACCGAGTCCGAGATCCACGACGTCGTCGCCCACGTCAGGGGCCAGCTCAAGCCGGTCTACCGCACCGACGTCGCCGTCGAGACGACCAAGAAGGTTGTCGAGGACGACATCGGTGACGACCTCGAGGTGCTCTTGCAGGCCGCCGAGCTGGTTGTCACGACGCAGTTCGGGTCGACGTCGATGCTCCAGCGCAAGCTGCGGGTCGGCTTCGCCAAGGCCGGCCGGCTGATGGACCTGCTCGAGTCGCGCGGCGTCGTCGGACCGTCCGAGGGTTCCAAGGCGCGCGACGTCCTCGTCAAGCCCGACGACCTCGCGACGACCCTCGCGCTCATGCGTGGCGAGGACGTCCCGGGGGTCTTCGACGGCCAGGGCGAGCCGTCGAGTGTCCGTGGGTCGGCTCCGTCGTCAGCAGCAGCCGCCGCTCCGGTCGTGCCTGTTGCGACCGGTGCCGCAATGGCCGCGCCGTTCGTGCCCGCAGAGCCACCGGCTGCCCCGGACTACGGCGATTGGGACGAGAGCGAGGACGGCTCGGCCTCAGAGGACGCCTGGTCGCTGACCGGTCGCTGAGCCTCCGACGACGGCATCGAGCCGGAGAGCGCCTCGGCGATGTCGGCGACGAACTCCTCGACGTCCGCGTTGCCCGTGACCGGTCCTCCCGCGAGCAACCCGTCGGCACCCAGCAGGATCGCGGTCGGGCTGGACGTGGTGAATGCCAGGGCATGCCACGCCACCCCGCCATGGTCGCGCCAGGCCGAGGAGGTGTCCAGCTGGCCGCCCGCCACGGCGAGCTTGTGGACCGGAACCGAGAAGACGAACCTGACGTCGATCCCGGGTAGCTGTGCCTGCCATCGGGGCATCGCCTCGAAGGCCGTTCCCGACGAGGCGCAGTAGCAGTTGACGAAGACGAGGAGCTGGGCCCGCTCGCGGCTCATCTCCACGAGCGTGTGCTGGTGGCCGTCGGGATCGGTGAGGCTGGCCAGCGGGATGGGTTGCCGGTCGTAGTCCTCGGCGTCCTGCGCATCGCCGCCAGCACGTGCCGGGGCGGCCGGCACGCGAACGGCGTCAGTGCCCGCACCCTGTCCGCTGCCGGACACGACGAGGGTGACCATGACGCTGACGACGGCCAGGGCAAGCAGCCACCACCAGGTCTGCCCGACCCCGACGCCCGACGTGAGCAGCGACCAGGTCGACTCGCCACGGGCGGCCACGACCACTGTGAGCACGGCCAGGGCCAGCAAGATCGTGTTGCGCCACAACGTCTTCGCCGCGATCTGCTGGTCACCGATCCTGCCGAAGCAGCCACACGTCGGTCGCGGGTCGAAGGTCATGGCCCGGGCCACGACACCCCAGTAGGCCCCGGTGAGCAGGAGCGCGCCGACTGCCGCGACCCACATCGCCGCACCCTTGGGGGCGAGGACGAGGAGCGCGGCGAGCACGAGCTCACCCCACGGCAACGACGTCGCGGTCCAGGGCTTGAGCAGCCACGCCGGCAGCCGGAGCAGCACCATGACCGACTGGGTCGACTTGGTGTCGTCGCGCAGCTTGGCGACCCCGCTCAGGGCGAGGACGGCCGCGAGCAGGAGGGGCGCGGCGACGACGGCGTGAGGCATGGGCGAAAGCCTAGGCCGTACTAGGGTCCGCTCCATGGACACCCGTGCGCTCACCGTCGTCCCCGTGCCCGGACCGGGCGCCGAGGACGTGCTCATCGGGCCGGACGGAGTGGCCTACACGGGGTGCGCCGACGGGGCGATCCATGCGGTCGAGGACGGTGGGCGCCGAATCACGAGGATCGCCAACACCGGCGGTCGACCGCTGGGGCTGGAATGGCTGCCTGATGGCCGGCTCCTCGTGTGCGACGCGCACCGCGGCCTGCTCGCCGTCACCCTGGCCGACGGTGCCATCCAGACCCTGGCCGACAGCGTCGGCGGACACCCGATGATGTTCTGCAACAACGCTGCCGTCACGAGCGAGGGCGCGATCTGGTTCAGCGACTCCAGCACCCGGTGGTCGGTCGAGGACTGGCAGTCCGACCTGATCGAGGACACGTGCACGGGGCGGCTGCTACGTCTGGAGCCCGGTGGCCGTCCC
>JBDTBX010000368.1:0-3307 GCA_039923915.1 Nostocoides sp.
TTCGCCTACGCAGCGGTTGCCCCGCAGCCCGCGCAAGCACAGGCGAGCACGGCCCAGGACGTCGCCGCAGGCAAGCAGCTCTTCCAGGCCAACTGTGCCTCGTGCCACGGCGTCAACGCCGAGGGTCGGGCAACCGGCAACGGCGACAAGATCGCCGGGCCCGCGCTGGCCGGAGTCGGAGCGGCAGCCGTGGACTTCCAGATGGGTACCGGACGGATGCCGCTGCGCGCTCCCGGCATTCAGGCCGAGGCTAGCGACGTGCAGTTCGACCAGACCCAGATCGACCAGGTCGCGGCCTACATCGCCTCCTTGGCCCCCGGCCCGGCCGTCCCCTCGGAAGAGGACGTCGACCCCGCCAAGGGTGACCCCGCCGCGGGTGGCGAACTCTTCCGCGTCAACTGCGCGATGTGCCACAACGCCTCGGGTTCTGGTGGCGCCCTGACCCGCGGCAAGTACGCGCCCTCACTCATGGGGGTGGAGCCCAAGCACATCTACGAAGCCATGGATTCCGGCCCTCAGTCCATGCCTGTGTTCAACGACAGCAACATCGCCCCCAAGGACAAGCGCGACATCATCGCCTTCCTCACCGCAGTTGACAAGGCCCCGGCGCAGGGTGGAAACACCCTGGGGTCCCTCGGCCCCGTCACCGAAGGTTGGTTTGCCTGGTTCTTCGGACTCGGTCTCCTCATCGCTTCTGCGGTGTGGCTCGGCCAGAAGTCGGCCTGAGCCATGCGCGCCACCGCTTCCCACTCTCCGTCGACAGGATCGAACGACCGATGAACGAGCAGGACAGCCTCCCCACTGGACGCGAGGTCACCCCCACGGGTGAGTTCGGTTCAGGCGCCGTACGCCTCGATGAGGGTCACGTCGTCGGTGACGGCGGGATTCCAGAACGCTTCGAGAACCCCGGCTTCGCGCCGCACATCCATCGCGGCGCCGACCTTGACCCAGGTGCGGCAAAGCGGGCCGAACGCACCGTCGGCGTCCTCTTCCTCATCTCGATCCTGGGCACCCTGGGCTTCGTCATTGCCTACTTCGCTGTCGACCCGGACGCGACGATCTTCGTGCCCGGCATCGGCCAGACCAAGGCCTTGCACACCGCGCTCGGGGTCACGATGGCCCTCTCCCTCCTCGGCATCGGATTCGGTGCGGTCCAGTGGGCCAAGACCCTCATGCCCGACGAGGAGGAGGTCGAGATGCGTCACACCATGCGCTCGCCCGAGGAGGCGCGCACCGACTTCGTCGCGATCCTCGGTGACGGCGCCGAGAGCTCGCACCTCACTCGACGCCCCCTGATCAAGTACACCCTCGGTGGCGCGCTCGGCCTCTTCGCCATCCCGGTCATCCTTCCCGTCCTCGGTGGCCTTGGCCCGATGCCCGGTGACGACCTCTCGGTGAGCTTCTGGAATGGCAAGCAGGAGGAGGACGGCAAGTACCCCAACAAGCCCCTCCGACTCATGCGGGATCCACAGAACACGCCCATCAAGGCGAGCGACGTGACCATCGGTTCGGTCTTTCACGTCATGCCCTACGGCCTGCTCGACCTCGAGAAGGGCCTGCTCGAGGAGAAGGGCAAGGCGGCCGTGCTGCTCATGCGGCTCGACCCCGTTGACATCAAGTCACAAAAGGAGAAGGACTGGGGTTATCAGGGCATCGTTGCCTACTCCAAGATCTGCACCCACGTGGGTTGCCCCGTGGGTCTTTATGAGCAGCAGACCCACCACCTGCTGTGCCCGTGTCACCAGTCGACCTTTGACGTGACCCAGGACTGCAAGGTGATCTTCGGCCCGGCCAAGCGTCCGCTGCCGCAGTTGCCCATCACTGTTGACGACGAGGGCTACCTCATCTCCAAAGGCCCCTTCAAGGAAGCCGTTGGACCGAGCTTCTGGGAGCGTGGATCCGCATGAGTACCCATACCGTCCCCGCAGGGCGACCGGCGGACCGTCTGCGCGACGCAGACCAGTCCGAGACCCCGGCGTCCAGCAATGCCGCTCGCAAGGTCGGTGGTGTCGCTGGCTGGATCGACGACCGCACGGGCGCTGCCAAGGGCGTCAACTACCTTCTCCGCAAGGTCTTCCCGGACCACTGGTCCTTCATGCTCGGCGAGATCGCGATGTACTCGCTGATCATCTGCCTGCTGTCGGGCGCCTTGTTGACCCTCTGGTTCGTCCCCAGCGCCGGCCACATCATCTATGACGGTTCCTACGTCCCGCTGCGCGGCCAAGGAATGTCCGAGGCCTACGCCTCAACGCTCGACATCTCCTTCGACATCAGAGGTGGCCTGCTCGTCCGCCAGATCCACCACTGGGCCGCCCTCATGTTCGTCGTCGGCCTGACGGTGCACATGTTCCGCGTGTTCTTCACCGGTGCCTTCCGCAAGCCGCGTGAGCTCAACTGGGTCATCGGCACGGTGCTCGCACTCCTCGCGATCATCGAGGGTTTCGCCGGCTACTCCCTTCCGGACGACCTGCTCTCCGGCACCGGTCTGCGGGCCATGGAAGGCTTCGTCCAGACGGCTCCGGTCATCGGTTCCTACCTGGCCTACGGCATCTTCGGTGGGCCCTTCCCGGGCGAGGCAATCATCCCCCGCCTGTTCGCCGCGCACGTCCTGCTCATCCCGGCCCTGCTCGTGGGTCTGTTCACAGCGCACATCGTGCTCGTCGCCGTGCAGAAGCACACCCAGTTCCCCGGCCCGGGCCGGACCAACGACAACGTCGTCGGTTATCGCGTCATGCCGGTCTACGCCGCCAAGGCCGGTGGGTTCTTCTTCATCGTGTTCGGCATCATCGCCGCCATGTCGGCGCTCGTCACGATCAACCCGATCTGGGCCTACGGTCCCTACGACCCCTCCCCCGTGACGGCTGGCTCACAGCCTGACTGGTACATGGGCGCCTACGACGGCGCGCTGCGACTGCTGCCTGGTTGGTTGGAATTCCAATTCCTCGGGTTCACCCTCTCGCTCAACATCGCACTCGGCGCACTCGTCCTCCTGCCGCTGGTCTATACGGTGATCGGCGTCTATCCGTTCGTGGAGCGGTGGGTCACGGGTGACACCGGCGAGCACCACCTCCTCGATCGTCCGCGCAACAACCCGACTCGCACAGGCATCGGTATGGCCGGCATCGTTGCGTACTCGGTCTTCATGTTCGCCGCCGGCAACGACATCATGGCCATCAAGCTCGGTATGTCGATCAACGACATCACCTGGGCCCTGCGCATCGGTCTGTTCGTGCTGCCGCCACTGGCGTTCTGGGTGACCAAGCGCATTTGCCTCAGCCTGCAGCGCCGCGACCGCGACCTCGCCCTG
>JBDTBX010000369.1:0-11841 GCA_039923915.1 Nostocoides sp.
GTCACCGTCACCGTCTGGCCGGTCTTGACGACCGCGCCGGAGCCCATGATCAGCGGCTGTACGACGGTCTTGGTCGGCGGCGTGGTTTTCGGCGCGGTGATGACTGCCGGTTTGCCGTCGAGGAACTTCACCGTCGGCAGTCCGGCCTGGGGCGCGACGGCAGCGCCGGTCGCCACGTCGAGCATCCGGGACGCGGAGGCGATGTCGACGACGAAGAGCATCGTGTCGGCGGCGCCGATGCCCAGCTGGGTGGCGCCCTGCGCGCCGAACCCGTCGGCCGGCGGCACGGCGACGAGGAGTCGGGAGCCGACCCTCTGACCGGTGACCCCGGTCTTGAGCCCCTTGAGCAGGTTGGCGTCACCGAGGTACAGGCCGGCCGCACCGGTCTCGAAGTTGCTGTTGACCGCCTTGCCGTCCTTGCCGTTGACGACCTCCATCGACAGCGACGCGATGTCCTTGTCGGTGAGCACCTCGCCGGTCCCGGCCCGCAGAACCTGGGTCGTCGTCCTGGTGACACTGAACGGCTTCTTGGACAGGGTGACGACTGGCGCCTTCTTGGGGTCGTTGCCGACGACCTTGATGCCGGCGAGGGCCTCGGTCTGGGTCGACCCCTTGTCGGAGGACCCGCAGGCCGTGACGGCGAGCAGGGCGCCGATGGCGACGACAGCGAGGGAACGGGTGCGAGAGATCAACGGATCAGCCTTTGGGGAGAGGGCAAAGCGCCGCCCACCATAACCGGCGCGGCTGTGCGTCCCAAACGGCCTGGGCCCTGCTGCCGCGCGCTCACCGACCGCCCTGTTGGGTTCAGCCGTTGGTCCGCATTCCCGCGATCAGCCGGTCGACGCGTGGGTCCTGGCTGATGAACGGGTCCTTGCACAGGACCGTCCGCTGGGCCTGGTCGTTGAGTTTGAGGTGCACCCAGTCGACCGTGAAGTCGCGTCGCCCGGCCTGGGCCGCGGCCACGAAGTCGCCACGGAGCTTGGCCCGGGTCGTCTGCGGCGGGACGGTGCGCGCCTCCTCGATCTCGGCGTCGTCGGCGCACCGCGCCGCCTTCCCTGCCCGCTGGAGCAGGTAGAACAGGCCACGCGTGCGGTCGATGTCGTGGTAGGTGAGGTCCAGCTGGGCGATGCGGGGGTGCTCGAGCGGGAGGTCGTGCTTCGCGGCATACGCATCGATCAGCGTGTGCTTGATGACCCAGTCGATCTCGGTGTCGACGAGGGCCAGGTTGCCGGTGTCGACCGCCTCCAGGGTGCGCGACCAGAGGTCGAGGACCTGCTTGTGGACAGGATCTGAGAGTCCCTCCCGGTCGACGAAGGCCTGGGCGCGCTGGAGGTACTCGCCCTGGATGTCCAGGGCCGACAGCTGCCGGCCGTTGGCCAGCCGGACGGTCTTGCGGCCGGTGATGTCGTGGGAGATCTCGCGGATCGCCCGGATCGGATTCTCCATGGTGAGGTCGCGCATGACCACCCCGGCCTCGATCATCCGCAACACCAGGTCAGCGGACCCGACCTTGAGCAGGGTCGTGGTCTCGCTCATGTTGGAGTCCCCGACGATGACGTGCAGGCGGCGGTAGTGCTCGGCGTCGGCGTGCGGCTCGTCGCGGGTGTTGATGATCGGACGGCTCCGGGTGGTGGCCGACGACACGCCTTCCCAGATGTGGTCGGCTCGCTGGCTCACCGAGAAGAAGGCACCCTTGGACGTGGCGATCACTTTGCCGGCGCCGCAGATGATCTGCCGGCTGACGAGGAACGGCAGCAGGACGTCTGAGTAGGTCTGGAACTCCCCGGTCCGGCCCACGAGGTCGTTCTCGTGGCAGCCATAGGAGTTGCCCGCTGAGTCGGTGTTGTTCTTGAAGACGTAGATCGTGCCCTCGAGGCCCTCCTCGGCGAGGCGCTCCTGGGCGTCGGCGACAAGGCCCTCGACGACCCGCTCCCCCGCCTTGTCGTGCACGACGAGCTCGCGGACGTCATCGCACTCGGGCGTGGCGTACTCGGGGTGGCTGCCGACGTCGAGGTAGAGCCGGGATCCGTTGGAGAGGAAGACGTTGCTGCTCCGGCCCCAGGCGACCACCTTGCGGAACAGGTAGCGGGCCACCTCGTCCGGTGTGAGGGTGCGCTGCCCGGCCGAGGTGCAGGTGATGCCGTACTCGTTCTCGATCCCGAAGATCCGCCGGTCCATGCGGCCCACTCTAGGCTGCGACGGCCGGGACTGTCCGGATGTTGACACGCCGTTCCCAACCAATGGACGATCATCGCGCCCTATGGCGCCACCTGCCGCGTTACCCGCTGTTGGGGTCGGTTCGCTGGGTCTGGGGGTTGGTCGACTGGTCGCGGGCGCTGTCGCCGGTGAGGACGTCGTGGTGCCCGGGCTTGTCCTCGTCGGTGGAGGGGACGTCGCTCGTCGGGTCGGCCGCGCTGATCAGCCGCTCGAGCAACGGGCCGGCGATCCGGCGGAAGGTGCGACGCGGCCGGTTGCGGTCGAGCACGGCGACCTCGAGCTGGTCTGCGGTCAGCTGCCGGTCGTCGCCGTTGCCGGTCGGATCCTTGCCGAGCAGCTCGACGGCGAGGCCGAGGGCGTCACCGAGGGTCAGCCCCTCGGTCCACCGCTCCAGCAGTGCCTCCTCGATCGGCTCGGCCACCCCACCCATGGCCACGAAGCCGTGCTCGTCGGCGACCGAGCCGTCGTAGGTGAGCCGGTAGATCTGGTCGCCGTCGGGCGTTGCGCCGACCTCGGCCACGACGATCTCCACCTCGTACGGCTTGGACTCCTGGGTGAACACGGTGCCCAAGGTCTGGGCGTAGGCGTTGGCCAGCCCGCGGGCGGCCACGTCAGAGCGGTCGTAGGAGTAGCCGCGCAGGTCGGCATACCGGACGCCGGCCACCCGGAGGTTCTCGAACTCGTTGTACTTGCCGACGGCGGCGAAGGCGATCCGGTCGTAGATCTCCGAGACCTTGTGCAGTGACCGGCTCGGGTTCTCGGCGACGAAGGCGATGCCCCCGTCGTAGCCGAGGACGACGACCGACCGGCCGCGGGCGATGCCTTTGCGGGCGAAGTCGGCCCGATCCTTCATCAGCTGCTCGGGCGAGACGTAGAACGGCATGCTCGTCATCGGGCGCCTCCCGGGTTGCCGTTGCGCGCGGCGATGACTGACCCGACCACGTCGGCGACGTCGCCTTCAGGGAGGAACGCCGCGCCGTCCACGTCGAGGCAGGCAACCGTCGGCCAGATCTTGCGGCCCACGTCCGGCCCGCCGGTGGCCGAGTCGTCGTCGGCGGCGTCGTAGAGCGCCTCGACGGCCACACTGACAGCGCCCGCCCGGTCCAGACCGGCGCGCCAGGTCTTCTTCATCGATCCGCGAGCGAACAGCGACCCCGACCCGACGCTGTGGTGATCGTGCTCCTCGTAGCAACCACCGGTCAGGTCGTAGGAGAAGACCCGGCCGATGTCGGCGTCGATGTCGAAGCCGGCGAAGATCGGCACGACCGTGAGGCCCTGCATGGCCAGGCCGAGGTTTGACCGGATCATGCTCGCCAGCCGGTTGGCCTTGCCCTCGAGGGACATGAGTGCGCCCTCGATCTTCTCGTAGTGCTCGAGCTCCACCTGAAAGAGGCGGACGAGCTCGATGGCGATGCCGGCTGTGCCGGCGATCCCCACGGCCGAGTACTCGTCGGCGATGAACACCTTCTCCATGTCGCGGTTGGCGATCAGGCTGCCCATCGTGGCTCGGCGGTCACCGGCCATGACGACGCCACCGGCATAGGTGACGGTGACGATCGTCGTGCCGTGGGGCACGTCGATCGTCGTGCCCGGTGGCAGCGGCCGACGCGACGGGAGCAGCCCCGGATCGTGGGCCCCCAGGAACTCGGTGAACGAACTCGACCCCGATGCAAGGAACGCGTCGGGCAGGCGCCGCCCGGGGCCGATCGTCACTGGCCGCCCTTCTGGACGAAGCCGCGGACGAACTCCTCGGCGTTGGACTCCAGCACCCCGTCGATCTCGTCGATGATGCTGTCGATGTCGGTGTCGGCCTTGCTGGCCGCGCCGGCGCCGGGCGGTGGATTGGGCGCAGGGGTGTCGTCGGGGTCGCTGTCGCGCCGCTGCGGGCGAGTCTGCTCCTGGCTGGCCATCATCTGCTCCTCGTGCTGACGGACGTCTTGCGTCAACCCTAGTCGTCGGGTCAGAGCCGATTCGGGTCGCCGGGGGGCGGGGTCGAGCCATCTCGCACGATGGCCAGATCGGCGAGCAGGGTGGCCGCGTCGGGTGCGGCGTCGATGATGGCGCCGACGTGGGCACGGGTGCCGCGGTGCGGGTCGAGCGTCGGGACCCGCTGCAACGACGTGGCACCGGGGAGGTCGAAGATGACCGAGTCCCACGAGGCCGCGACGACCTCCTGGGGGAACTTGGCGAGGCACTGCCCGCGGAACCACGCGCGGGTGTCCTCGGGGGGCGTGCTCACAGCAGCGGCGACGTCCTCGTCGGACACCAGCCGGACGTAGCGACCGCTTGCCTCCATGGTGTGGAACAGGCCTTTGGTGGCCCGCACGTCGGACCACTGGATGTCGATAGCGCGCAACCTCGGGTCGTCCCAGTAGCAGTCGTAGCGGTCGCGGTAGCCCTCGAGGATCGCCAACTTGGCCACCCAGTCGACCTCTTGGCGGGCGTCCAGCGGATCGCCCTCGAGGTGGGTGAGCACGGTCTCCCACCACTTCATGACCTCGGCGGAGTCGGCATCGAGCTCACCGGTATACCGGCTCTGCAGCCACCGGCCCGCGAGCTCGAAGTAGCGCCAGAGCAGCTGCACAGCGGTGAGCTTGGACCCGTTGGCGAGCTCGACCTTGGCCTGTAGCGTCGGGTCGTGACTGACGGCCTGGAGCGTCGGCACGGGGCGATGGACCGAGAGGTCGTCCCGGATGAAACCGTCCTCGATCATGCCCAGCACGAGCGAGGTCGTGCCGAGCTTGAGCAGGCCGGCCACGTCGCAGTGGTTGGCGTCGCCGATGATGACGTGCAGCCGGCGGTACAGGTCGGCGACGGCGTGTGGCTCGTCGCGCGTGTTGATGATCGGGCGCTTCAGCGTCGTCTCGAGCCCGACCTCGACCTCGAAGAAGTCGCTGCGCGAGGCGATCTGGTAGCCCGCGCCCCGGCTGTCGGTACCGATCCCGACCCGCCCGGCACCGCACATGACCTGACGGACGACGAAGAACGGGATCAGGTGACGCACGATGTCGGCGAACGGCGTCCGGCGGGGCATGAGGTAGTTCTCATGGGTGCCGTAGGAGGAGCCCTTGCCGTCGGTGTTGTTCTTGTAGAGGTTGACGCCGGGCGGTTGGACCGACAGTCGCCGGACCGCCTCGCGCATGACCAGCTCGCCGGCCCGGTCCCAGATCACGCCTCCGCGCGGGGTGGTGACCTCGGGCGAGGAGTACTCCGGGTGCGCGTGGTCAACGTAGAGCCGCGCACCGTTGGTGAGCACGACGTTGGCCAGGGTCGGGTCCTCGACTTCGTACTCGTCGGTGAGTTGGCTCGGGTGCGCGAGGTGACGGCCCACCTCGAACCCGCGGGCGTCGCGAAGTGGCTGCTCGTCGGCGTAGTCCCACGAGGCTCGAGCGGCTCGTATGCCGCGGCCCGTCGCGTAGGCGTTCACGACCTGGCCGGACAGCAGCATCGGGTTGGCGGTCGGGTTGCCGGGCACCGAGATGCCGTACTCGGTCTCGATGCCCATCACGCGCCGCACGGTCATGCCTTCACCCTAGGTCGTTCCCCATGAAGGAGCCTTAACCCGGTATGCCGGTCGCTCTGACCGCCCTCTGCCGAGCTGGTCGGAGAGTTGACTGCGCACCTGCACCCGATCCCGCAGCCGGTCGCCGCGGCCGGTTAGGGTTGGGCCATGCGGGAAGTCGTGGTGTTCACCGGTAGCGCCCATCCCGCCCTCGCCGAGGCGATCTGCGGTCACTTGGGCACGCCGCTCTCCCCGGTCGACATCCGCCGGTTCTCCAACGACTGCCTCCAGGTGCAGCTCCTCGCCAACTGCCGCCAGCGTGACGTCTACATCGTCCAGCCGCTTGTGCCGCCCACGCAGGAGAACCTGATGGAGCTCCTGCTCATGATCGATGCGGCCAAGGGTGCCTCGGCCGCCCAGATCACGGCCGTCATGCCGCACTTCGCCTACGCGCGCTCGGACAAGAAGGACGCCTCCCGGATCTCGCTCGGCGGGCGGCTCGTCGCCGATCTGATCGCGACCGCCGGCGCCGACCGGGTGCTTACGATGACGTTGCACGCGCCCCAGGTGCACGGCTTCTTCTCGGTCCCGGTCGACCACCTCACCGCCATCGGCGTCCTCGCCGATCACTTCCGCGGTACCGACATCCCCAACACCGTCGTCGTCTCCCCCGACCTGGGCAACGCCAAGACGGCCACCCAGTTCTCCCGGCTGCTCGGCCTGCCCGTCGCGGCTGGGTCCAAACAGCGCCTCGCCGACGACCGGGTGATCATCGACGCGATCGTCGGTGACGTTTCGGGCAAGCGGGCGATCATCCTCGACGACGAGATCGCCACCGGCGGGTCGATCATCGAGCTGCTCGACCGGCTCAAGGACTTCGGCTGCACCGAGGCGGCGGTCGCCTGCACCCACGGCCTCTTCCGCGGCAAGGCCGTCGAGCGGCTGGCCGCCCATCCGATGATCAGCCAGGTGGTGACGACCGACACCGTGCCCGGGCCTGAGGGTTGGCCCGAGCTCCAGGTCCGCAGCGTCGCGCAGTTGTTCGCCGAGGCGATCTCCCGGATCCATGCCGGTGAGTCGGTCAGCAGCCTGTTCGACGGGGTCGACCCCACCCACGCCCCGCCGCAGGGTTCGCTGTTCGACCCAGCCCGCTGATGGCCCGGATCCGTCCACGATCGGGCGGCCCGGAGAATTGGTGGGCCCTGGACGCCGTCGCCGTCCTGATCTTCGCCGCCATCGGGCGGGTGTCGCACGACGAGGGGTTCACCTTGAGCGGGGTCGTCGACACCGCGTTCCCCTTTCTCGGTGGCGTACTCATCGGCTGGGCGGTCATCGAGTGGCGGAAGTGGGAGGCGTTGGGCTGGCGAGCGGCGCTGGGTGTGCTCGTCCCGGCCCTCGTCGTCGGCATGATCGGTCGCCGTCTGCTCGGCGACGGGACGGCACCGGCCTTCGTTGCGGTCGCGACGGTCGTCCTGGCGGTGCTGTTCCTCGGCTGGCGGCTGGCCGTTCGCCTGATCCGCCGATGACCGACTGAGCCGGCTCGCGGGTTACCCCACCGGCTACCCGACCGAAGGTGTCGTGGTCACAGCACCTCCGGCAGGGTAACCCGTGCGGTAACAGGCACGACAGCCGATCCCGTGTGCCGCGTCCCGGGTCTGGCGGTCACGGGTCTGGCGGTCACGGGTCTGGCGGTCACGGCGCTGGCGGACAGAGCGCCCTGCTGACCCGCCGCCGGGCGCTGACGCCGGACGCCGGGCGCGGACGCCACGACAGACACCTGCCAGCGATACCGACGGAATCTGTATGTATCCCTGACTTTTCTCGGGTGACCCGATATTCGCCAGGAGGGGCCGAGGGAGCGGAGGGGTCGGGGGCGCGTCTCAGTCGGCGAAGCGGCCGGTCTGCTCGTCGTCACCGAGGGGTAGGGCGTCCTGGGCGACGGCGCTGGGCGGCATCCGAAGTCCGAGGTGTCGCCAGGCCTTGGCCGAGGCGGCCCGACCGCGTGGAGTTCGCACGATGAACCCCTCGCGGACGAGGAACGGCTCGGCCACCGTCTCGACGGTCTCGGCCTCCTCGCCGACGGCGACGGCGAGGGTCGAGAGCCCGACCGGGCCACCGCCGAACCGCCTGCACAGGGCCTCGAGGACGCCCCGGTCGAGTCGATCCAAGCCCGCCTCGTCGACGTCGAAGAGTTTGAGGGCGGCGTATGCCGCGGGGGCCGTCACCACGCCGTCACCGTGCACCTGGGCCCAGTCACGCACCCGGCGGAGCAGCCGGTTGGCGATGCGCGGCGTGCCGCGGGAGCGAGAGGCGATCTCGGCGATGCCGGCGTCGTCGGACTGGACGCCGAGCAGGCCGGCCGAGCGGCGCAGGATCGTCATCAGGTCGGCGACCTCGTAGAAGTCGAGGTGGCCGGTGAACCCGAACCGGTCGCGCAACGGGGCCGGCAGCAACCCGGCGCGGGTGGTCGCGCCGACGACGGTGAACGGGGGCAGCTCGAGCGGGATGGCCGTCGCGCCGGGCCCCTTGCCGACGATGACGTCGACCCGGAAGTCCTCCATCGCGAGGTAGAGCATCTCCTCCGCGGCGCGGGACATCCGGTGGATCTCGTCGAGGAACAGCACCTCGCCCTCGGTGAGAGAGGACAGGAGGGCGGCCAGGTCGCCCGCGTGCTGGATGGCCGGGCCGCTCGTGATCCGGATCGGCTGCTCGACCTCGGCGGCGACGATCATGGCCAGCGTGGTCTTGCCGAGGCCGGGCGGCCCGGACAGCAGGATGTGGTCGGGCGGGGTGCCCCGACGGCGGGCTGCCTCCAGGACCAGACCCAGCTGGGCTCGGACCTTGGGCTGACCGGCATAGTCGGCCAGCCGCTTGGGCCGCAGGGCCGCCTCGACGACGCGCTCCTCCTCGGCCCCGTCGGGATCCACGCTCCTCCTCGTCGCATCGAAGGAGCCGTCGCTGAGCCGCACGTCGTCGGGCTCGCGGATGTCGGAGTCATAGCGGTCGGTCATCGGCCCAGCTCCCTCAGGGCGGCGCGGAGGACGGCCGCGATGTCGACAGGTTCATCGGGTGCTGGCCCCACCTTGTCGAGCGCGGTCTCGGCCTGCTTGGCCGACCAGCCGAGGCCGGTCAGGGCCTCGCCGACCTGTTCGCGCCACGCGCCAGCTGCCCACGCCGACGACGATCCGGGGGTGACGTCACCGGCCGCAGCCGTGCCCGAGCCGGCATGACTCGGCGGGCCGAGCTTGTCGCGCAGCTCCAGGGCCAGCCGCTCCGCTACCCGCTTGCCGACGCCCGGCACCTTGGTCAGCGTCACGAGGTCCCCGCGGGAGACGGCAGCGCGGAGCTGGTCGGGCGTGAGCACCGAGAGCATGGCCAGGGCGAGCCGCGGTCCCACCCCCGTGACGGTCTGCACCGACTCGAACATGTCGCGGTCCTCGGCCGACTCGAATCCGTACAAGGTCAGCGAATCCTCACGCACGACAAGGGTGGTCGCCAGGTCGGTCGTCGCGCCGAGGCGGCACGAGGCGGCCGTGCCGGGCGTCGTGTGCACGAGCATCCCCACCCCGCCGACCACGATGACGACCCGGTCGAGCCCGACGTGCTGGACCTCGCCACGCACCGATGCGATCATCCGCTCACCGCCTGCTTGGCGAGCCGCTCGCGCTCCACGTCGACCAGTGCGGCAAGGCGGTCGTTCGAGGCCCCGCGCCACAAGTGGCAGATCGAGAGCGCGAGGGCGTCAGCAGCGTCGGCCGGCGTGGGCGGACTGTCGAGCTTCAGGATGCGGGTCACCATCGCGGTGACCTGCGCCTTGTCGGCGCGCCCCGATCCGGTCACCGAGGCCTTGACCTCCGTGGGCGTGTGCATCGTCGCGGGCAGCCCGCGCCGGGCAGCCGCGAGCAACGGGATCGCCGTGGCCTGCATGGTGGTCATCACCGTGGCGACGTTGAGATCGGCGAAGACCCGCTCGACAGCCACCGCATCCGGGAGATAGCGCTCGAACCACTCCTCCATCCGGTCCTGGAGATACACCAGCCGCTCCCCCGGTGGCGACGTCGACGGCGTGCGGACGACGCCGACCGCGACCATCCGGACCCGGCCCGGGACGCCTTCGACGACGGCGATGCCGCACCGGGTGAGCCCGGGGTCGACGCCGAGGACGCGCATCGTGGGTCGCCTTCCGTGGGTGCGTACAGGTGTTCGGGACCAACCTACGCGAGGAGGCACACGGCATACCGAATCAACACGCCAAGGAAAGCCACGCGCTCGCTCCGCTCGCGGCGGGGTGATCAGTCCTCGTCCTCCAACTCGGCGAGGACCTCGTCGCTGATGTCACCGTTGGCAAAGACGTCCTGGACGTCGTCGGAGTCCTCGAGGGCGTCGACGACGCGGATCATCCGGCGCGCCCCGTCGGCGTCGAGCGGCACCTGCATGCTCGGCACCCAGGATGCCTCGGCGGAGTCGTAGTCGATCCCGGCAGCCTGGATCGCCTGACGCACGGCGACGAAATCCGTTGCCTCGCTGATGATCTCGAAGGCCTCGCCGAGGTCGTTGACCTCCTCGGCGCCCGCGTCGAGGACGAGGTCGAGCAACCGGTCCTCGGTCACGTCATCACTCTTGGCGACGACGACGACACCCTTGCGGTTGAACAGGTAGGAGACCGACCCCGGCTCGGCGAGGTTGCCACCGTTGCGGGTGAGCGCCGTGCGCACCTCCGCGGCAGCCCGGTTGCGGTTGTCGGTGAGGCACTCGATGAGGATCGCGACGCCACCTGGCGCGTAACCCTCGTAGGTGATGGTCTCCCAGTCCGAACCGCCCGCCGTCGCGCCGGAGCCGCGCTTGACCGCGTTGTCGATGTTGTTGTTTGGGACGGAGGTCTTCTTGGCCTTCTGGATGGCGTCGAAAAGCGTCGGGTTGCCCGAGATGTCAGCACCGCCATTGCGCGCCGCGACCTCGATGTTCTTGATCAGCTTGGCGAACACCTTGCTGCGCTTGGCGTCCTTGGCCGCCTTCTGATGCTTGGTGGTTGCCCACTTGGAGTGGCCGCTCATTGACAATCCCTCACGATCTGGACAAACAGCTGGTGCACGCGGTGGTCGCCCGTCATCTCGGGGTGGAAGGACGTGGCGAGCAGATTCCCCTGACGAACCGCGACGATCATACCGGCGGCCGGTCCGTGCTCGACATGGGCGAGGGCGGTCGCACGCTCCCCCACCTCCTCGACCCAGGGCGCCCGGATGAAGACGGCGTGAAACGTCCCCTCCATGCCCTGCCAGTGGATGTCCTCCTCGAACGAGTCCATCTGTCGGCCGAACGCGTTGCGCCGCACGGTGATGTCCAGTCCGCCCAGCGTCTGCTGGTCGGGACGCCCGTCGGTGATCCGGTCGGCCAGCATGATCAGGCCCGCACAGGAGCCGTATGCCGGCATACCCGCGGCCAGCCGCTCACGGATCGGGTCGTACAGGCCGAAGGCTCGGACCAGCTTGTCCATCGTTGTCGACTCACCGCCCGGGATGACGAGCCCGTCGACCTCGGCCAGCTCGCTCGGGCGACGCACGGGGATGGCAGACGCACCACTCTCGGCGAGCGCGGCGAGGTGCTCGCGGACGTCACCCTGGACGGCGAGCACGCCAATGGTCGGTTGGTCGGTCACGGAGGCAGAGCGTATGCCGCCCACTCACCGACCCGGCACCCGGGCTGCCACCCCCAGCGCGTGGGCGACCGACACCAAGCGGCGGTCGAGCGCCCACAGGGTGGCACCTCGGGTTATCCGGGTCGCAGCGAGCAGATGGGCGTCAACGAGGCTGAGGCCCTTGCCCCACAGCCGGAGCCGCTCCACCATCACCCGCACCTCCCGATCGGTGGGCACGTCGGTGGTGTCCAACCCGTCGAGCAGTGCGAGCACGGTTGCCCGGTTCGTGATGTTGCCGACGGCCAACTCCCCGATGACGAACGGGTGGGTCAGCACCCCCCGAGATCGAGAAGCTCCGCGAGGTCCGGGTCACCGAGGTTGAGGTGGTCGACCCAGATCGGCGTGTCGACGAGGATCACGCAGGCCTACTCCTCACGGCCGCCGACGCATCGGGGTCCGAGCCGCCCAGTCGCGCCAACCGGCGGGC
>JBDTBX010000370.1:0-3477 GCA_039923915.1 Nostocoides sp.
TCGACGCCGGCTGCGGGACGGGCCGGGTGGCGGCCGAGCTCTCTCGCCGGGGCTACCACTGCACCGGGGTCGATGCCGACGACGACATGATCTCCGTTGCGCGACAACGGGATCCGAGCAGCGAATACTATGTCCAGGACCTCGCGACGCTCGACCTCGACGACCAGGCCTTCGACCTCGTGCTCCTCGCCGGTAACGTGGTCCCGCTCCTCGGCCCGGGCACGCTCGCACACGTGATGGGCCGCGTCGTCCGGCACGTGCGTCCGGGCGGACAGGTGGTCGCGGGCTTCGGGCTGGATCCGGCGCACCTGCCCCCGAGGTGCCCCGTGACCCCGCTCGCGGCCTACGACCAAGCGTGTCTCGCGGCCGGCCTGACACCACGGACCACGTTCGCGACCTGGGACCGGCATCGTTGGACGCGCGAGTCCGGCTATGTCGTCGCCCTCCATGTCCTGGGCTGAGCCGGCGATCCCCGTCAGGCCGCCCACGCGAGCGCGGGACCCAGAGGTCAGTCTTCGAGGTCCGCGTCGTCCCACGACGGGCTGGCACCCTTGTCGTCCCAGGCCCGGTCCTCGGCGTCCCACGTGTCGGTGTTCTGCTGGGCGTGCTGCACGGCGTTGCCGGCCTCTTCCATGGTGTCGTAGGGGCCGAGCACGTCGGCGTCGGCACCGCGGTTGTCGTCGGACTCGACCTGCTTGGTCCTGACGTTGTACCAGTAGGGCATGACGGGTCCTCTTTCGTCGTCGGCTTGGCTGCCTAGACTCCACCGTATGCCGACCGCCTACGCAACCGTGGCGCCAGGGACGATCTCGCCGCGCCGACCTGTCCCGGCCAGCATCGACCGCCCCGAGTACGTCGACAAGCCCAGCCCCGATCGTCATCTCTCCCCCGAGGTCAAGGACGCCGAGACCGTGGACAAGATGCGGATCGCCGGCCGGATCGCGGCCCGGGCGTTGGCTGCGGCCGCCGCCGCCATCGCCCCGGGCGTGACGACCGATGAGATCGACCGGGTCGGGCACGAGTTCCTCCTCGACCACGGCGCCTACCCGTCGACCCTCGGCTACCGGGGCTTCCCGAAGTCGCTCTGCACCTCGGTCAACGAGATCGTCTGCCACGGCATCCCCGACGACCGACGCCTCGAGGACGGCGACATCGTCAACATCGACATCACCGCCTACATCCACGGCGTTCACGGCGACACCGACGCCACCTACCTGTGTGGGGAGGTCGACGAGGAGTCACGCCTGCTCGTCGAGCGGACGCATGAGGCGATGATGCGCGGGATCAAGGCGGCACTCCCGGGCCGCGAGATCAACATCATCGGTAGGGTCATCGAGAGCTACGCCAAGCGGTTCGGCTACGGCGTCGTCCGTGACTTCACCGGCCACGGGATCGGGCGGTCCTTCCACTCAGGCCTGGTCGTCCCCCACTACGACGCGGCACCGGCATACGACACCCTCATCGAGCCCGGCATGACCTTCACGATCGAGCCGATGCTCAACCTCGGAACCCACGAGTGGGACATGTGGGAGGACAAGTGGACCGTCGTCACCAAGGACCGGAGACGGTCGGCGCAGTTCGAGCACACCATCCACATCACCGAGTCAGGGAACGAGATCCTCACCCTGACGTGACCGGCGCAGAAGGGCGGACCACGTGTCCAGCAAGGGATTGGCACTTGGCATCGATGTGGGCGGCAGCGGCATCAAGGGTGCCCCCGTCGACCTGAAGAAGGGGGAATTCGCGGCCGACCGGGTGCGGATCGACACCCCCCAACCGGCGACGCCGGAGGCGGTGTGCGAGGTGATCGGCCAGATCGCCAACCACTTCCACGAGGTCAAGGACGACAGCCCGATCGGCGTCACGATCCCCGGCGTGGTGACCGGCGGCATCGTGCGCTCGGCCGCCAACATCGACAAGGCGTGGATCGACTGCGACGTCAAGGCGCTCCTGGAGAAGGAGCTCGGCCACACGGTCCACGTCGTCAACGACGCCGACGCGGCGGGGGTGGCCGAACTGCACTACGGGGCGGCCGACAACAAGGACGGCCTGATCATCCTCACCACCCTGGGCACCGGGATCGGCACCGCTCTGCTCTTCGGCGGTCAGCTCGTCCCGAACTCCGAGCTGGGCCACCTCGAGCTGGACGGGCACGACGCCGAGACCCTCGCTGCCGCGTCGGTCAAGGACAGGGAGGGCATCTCCTACGCCGAGTGGGCCACCCGGTTGCAGCGCTACTACAGCCAGCTGGAGGCATTGCTCTGGCCGGACCTTTTCGTCGTGGGTGGCGGGGTCTCCAAGGATGCCGACCAGTTCCTTCCCCTCCTGAGGATCCGCACGCCGATCGTCCCGGCCAGGCTGCGCAACAGGGCCGGGATCATCGGGGCGGCACACCTGGCCAAGGAAGCGCACAAGGCCTGAACCCAGGCCGTGCCGAACGCCTAACGCTCGAAAATCCGCGGTCCGGCGCCGGCGAGGTCGCGAACCTCGGTGGCGTCCGGGCCGAGGCTGACGGCCTGGCCGAGGTAGATCGCGCGCCCCGCAGCGCTCGCGACGCCGTCGTGCACCGGGACCGCCACCGGGGCCGCGATCCTGCGAAGGAAGGCCACCATGTGACGGCTGGCCTGCCACGGCGCGGTGAGCGGGAAGGCCAGGACGTCGATCTGCCCCGGCTCCCCCTCGAGGTTGTCGCCGGGCACGTAGAGGCTCGGCTCGCCCTCGGCGTCGAACCGCACCCCGACGTTGGCGATGCGTGGGACGTCCTCGTGGATGAGTGCGTGGACCTCACCGACCGGTGTGATCCGGACTGATCCCAGGCTCGCCAGGTCGCCGCCGTGGGGGTACGCCTCAACCGTGCCGGCCAGCGCCGCCAGGCTGCCCGGATCGGCGATGACGGGTACCCCGGGGCTCTGGGCCACGAGCGCCGGCAGTCGGTCGATGTCGAGGTGGTCGGGGTGTGCGTGGGTGATCACGATCGCGGTCAGGTCGCGCACGCCGTGCCACTGGGCGTCGATGGTGCCGGGGTCCACGAGGATTCGTTGGTCGGCCAGTTCGACGAGGAGACAGGCGTGACCGAGGTGAGTCAGCTGCATACCGACACCGTATGTCGATCGCCCCGTCTGGTTCAGCCCCAGTTCGGTGGCGGTTCAGTCCTTGAGGACGGCCTGGCCCTTGGTGAGCCAGGAGCAGCCGAAGGCGAGTAGCGCGACCGCCTCGAACCAGAAGGCCACGTCGTGACGCGCCATGACCTCCTCGCCGAGGATCCAGCGCAGGACCAGGATGGCCGCGACAGTGCCCAGGATGACCACGCCGGACCACAGATACACCGCGTTGCGCCTGGACTTCGCCATGGTGATCGGCTGGCCGGGTGTCGTGCGCCGGAACAGCCAGATCGAGATGACGGCGAGGGTGAGGAAGAGCAGGGCCGCCGACGTGAGGTGGACCCGACCGATCCACAGCGCCCTGTCCGAGGGGTTC
>JBDTBX010000371.1:0-7889 GCA_039923915.1 Nostocoides sp.
AACCTCTGTTGTGCTGGCCTTTCTCGGGTGACCCGATAAAGGCCAGCGGATCAGTCTGAGGGTGGGGCCACGAGGAGGGAGACGCGCCAGCGGATCAGTCCTCGGGGAAGTAGCCGAGGTTGGGGGACAGCCAGCGCTCGGTCTCGGCCATCGTCCAGCCCTTGCGCTCGGCATAGGACTCGATCTGGTCGCGGCCGAGTCGGCCGACGACGAAGTACTGGCTGTCGGGGTGGCTGAAGTACCAGCCGCTCACCGACGCGCCGGGCCACATCGCCATCGACTCGGTGAGCTCCATGCCGGTGTTCTTCTCGACGTCGAGGAGCGACCACAGGGCGGCCTTCTCGGTGTGGTCGGGGCACGCGGGGTAGCCGGGGGCCGGGCGGATGCCCTCGTACTTCTCGGCGATGAGGGCCAGGTGGTCGAGGTGCTCGTCGGTTGCGTGCCCCCACAGGTCGCGACGGATTCGCTCGTGCATCCGCTCGGCGAACGCCTCGGCCAGCCGGTCGGCGAGCGCCTCGAGCAGGATCGCGCTGTAGTCGTCGAGGTCGGCCTTGAACGCCATGATCCGGTCATGGGACCCCAGGCCAGCGGTCACCGCGAAGGCGCCGACGTGGTCCGCCAGCCCGCTCGACCGGGGTGCGACGAAGTCGCTGAGGGCGCGGTTGGGAACGCCCTCCCGGTGGGCTCCCTGCTGGCGCAGGGTGTGGATCGTCGTCAGGACCTCCGAACGCGACTCGTCGGCATACACGTCGATGTCGTCGTCGACACTGTTGGCGGGGAACAGCCCGATCACGCCGTTGGCCTGCAGCCACTTCTCACTGATGATCCGGTCGAGCATCCGTTGGGCGTCGTCGTAGAGGGGACGGGCCACCTCGGCCGTCGTCGGGTTGTGCAGGATGTCGGGGAAGCGGCCCCTCATCTCCCAGGCGAGGAAGAACGGGGTCCAGTCGATGTAGCCGCGCAGGTCCTCGATGGGGTAGTCGGTGAACGTGCGGATGAACTGGTGGGCCGTTGGGTGCCAGTGCCCGTCAGGGATGCCGCTGTAGACGTCGAGGGACTGGCGGCTGATCATCCGCGGCCGCACCGGCCGGTAGCCGGCCCATTCGATGGGGGAGGCGTTCGCGCGAGCCGCGTCGAGGGACACGAGCGGCCGCTCCGTCGTCTTGGCAGCGTGCCGGGCCCGCAGCGCGTCGTAGTCCGTGGCGACGCTGTCCAGCAGGGTCTGTCGCTGCGCGCCGTCGGAGAGCAGGGCGGAGGCGACCGGCACCGAACGGGAGGCATCCTTCACCCAGATGACCGGTCCGTGGTACTTCTGGTCGACCTTGACGGCCGTGTGCGCCCGCGACGTGGTGGCCCCGCCGATGAGCAGGGGGATGTCGAAGCCCTGTCGCTCCATCTCGCTGGCGACATTGACCATCTCGTCCAGGCTCGGTGTGATGAGGCCGGAGAGCCCGATGATGTCGGCGTCGAGCTCGCGCGCAGTGTCCAGGATCTTCTGGGCCGGGACCATGACCCCGAGGTCGTGCACCTCGTAGTTGTTGCACTGGAGGACGACCCCGACGATGTTCTTGCCGATGTCGTGCACGTCGCCCTTGACCGTTGCCGTGACGATGATGCCCTTGGCGCGCTGGGTGGTCAGGCCCGAGCGTTCCTTCTCGGCCTCGATGTACGGGATGAGGTGGGCCACCGCCTTCTTCATGACCCGGGCCGACTTGACAACCTGCGGCAGGAACATCTTGCCGGCGCCGAAGAGGTCGCCGACGACGCCCATCCCGTCCATGAGCGGGCCCTCGATCACCTCGATCGGCTTGCCCCCGGTCGCCTCGATCTCCTGGCGAAGCTCCTCGGTGTCGGCCACGATGTGGTCGTCGACCCCCTTGACGAGGGCATGGGTCACCCGGTCGCGGACCGGCTCGCTGCGCCACACCTCGTCCTCGACCTTGACCTCGCCCGGCCCGGTGTTGAACCGCGCGGCGATCTCGAGCAGCCGCTCGGTGGAGTCCGAACGCCGGTTGAGGACGACGTCCTCGATCCGCTCGCGCAGCTCGGCGTCGATCTCGTCATAGACGACGAGGGCGCCGGCATTGACGATGCCCATGTCCATGCCGGCGCGGATCGCGTGGTAGAGGAAGACTGCGTGGATCGCCTCGCGGACCGGGTTGTTGCCGCGGAAGGAGAACGACACGTTGGAGACTCCACCGGACACCAGCGCGCCCGGCAGGTTCGCCTTGATCCAGCGGGCGCCCTCGATGTAGTCGGTCCCGTAGGCCGCGTGCTCCTCGATGCCCGTCGCCACGGCGAAGATGTTGGGGTCGAAGATGATGTCCTCGGCGGGGAAACCGACCTGCTGGGTGAGCACGTCGTATGCCGTGCGGCAGATCGTCGTGCGGCGCGCCAGGTTGTCGGCCTGGCCGTCCTCGTCGAAGGCCATGACGACGATGGCGGCGCCGTACTTGCGGCAGAGCCGGGCCTGGCGGATGAAGGGCTCCAGCCCCTCCTTCATCGAGATCGAGTTGACGATCGGCTTGCCCTGGACGCACTTGAGGCCGGCCTCGATGACCTCCCACTTGGAGGAGTCGATCATGAGCGGCACCCGCGAGATGTCCGGCTCAGAGGCGATCAGCTTGACGAACCGGTCCATCGCGGCGACGCCGTCGATCATCCCCTCGTCCATGTTGATGTCGATGACCTGGGCACCGCTCGCGACCTGCTGCCGCGCGACGGAGAGAGCCGTCGGGTAGTCCTCGGCCTTGATCAGGTTGCGGAACCGCGCGGACCCGGTGATGTTGGTGCGCTCGCCCACGTTGACGAACAGCGACTCCTCGGTGATGGTCAGCGGCTCGAGCCCGGCGAGGCGCATGGCCGACCTGACGGTCGGCACCGGTCGTGCCTTGGCCCCGGCGCTGGCCGCCGCGATGGCGGCGATGTGTGCCGGGGTCGTGCCGCAGCAGCCGCCGACGATGTTGACCAGCCCAGCCGTGGCGAACTCACCGACGACCTCCGCCATGTGCTCCGGGGACTCGTCGAACTCACCGAACGCATTGGGCAGCCCGGCGTTGGGGTAGCAGGAGACGAAGGTGTCGGCCACCCGGGCCAGCTCCGCGGCATACGGACGGATCTCGGCGGCCCCGAGCGCACAGTTGAGCCCGACCGCGAGCGGTCGTGCGTGCCGGACCGAGTTCCAGAACGCCTCGGTGACCTGACCGGACAGGGTCCGCCCGGACGCGTCGGTGATCGTGCCGGAGATGATGACCGGCCAGCGTCGGCCCTGCTCCTCGAAGAGCGTCTCGACGGCGAAGATCGCGGCCTTGGCGTTGAGCGTGTCGAAGATCGTCTCGATGAGCAGGATGTCGGCGCCGCCGTCGACGAGGCCTCGGGACTGAGTGAGGTAGGCGTCGACGAGCTGGTCGTAGGTGACGTTGCGCGTCCCCGGGTCGTTGACGTCGGGGCTGATCGACGCGGTCCGGTTGGTGGGTCCCATCGCGCCGAGGACGTAACGCGGTCGGTCAGGGGTCGCCGCGGTCTGGGCGTCGCAGGCCGCGCGCGCCAGGCGGGCCGACTCGACGTTCAACTCGTAGGCCAGCTCTTCCATCCCGTAGTCGGCGAGTGAGACCACCTGGGCGTTGAAGGTGTTCGTCTCGACCAGGTCGGCCCCGGCCGCGAGATAGGCCTCGTGGATGCCGCGGATGATGGTTGGCGCGGTGATCGACAGGAGGTCGTTGTTGCCCTTGAGGTCGCGGGCCCAGTCGGCGAACCGCTCGCCCCGGTAGTCCGTCTCACCCAGCTGGTGGCCCTGGATCATCGTGCCCATCGCGCCGTCCATGACGAGCACCCGCTCCTGAAGGATGCAGCGAAGGATCTCGGTGGCGTCGGGGCGGTGGTCGGGGCTGGCCTGGGAAGTCATCGGGTCAAGTATGACGGTCGCATACAGTGCCCAGCATGAGCGCCCAGCCGCAGAGTCCCGCCAGCGGCGGCTTCCTCGTCGGGCAAGTGGGCGGAGCGCCGGTCCGGATCGGCTACAGCTGGCTGGTCCTCGCAGTCGTCGTCGTGGTGGCCGTCGCTCCCAACGTCAAGGCGTCGCGGCCGGACCTCGGGACCGGGGCGTATGCCGTGGGGCTGGCTGTCGCTCTCGTCCTGCTCGTGGCCGTGCTGGCCCACGAGTTCGCCCACGCGCTCGTGGCCCGAGCCTTCGGTGCCCGGGTCGTCGCCATCGTGGCCGACCTGTTCGGTGGGCACACCTCGTTCGACGGGCGTGCCCTCGGCCCCGGCCGGTCCGCGGCCGTCGCCTTCGCCGGACCGCTCACCAACGGCCTGCTCGGCGGGATCTTCTACCTGTTCACCTCGACCATGGACAGTGGCGTTCCGCTCTACCTGCTCGACAAGTTCGCCCTGGTCAACATCTACCTCGCGGGTTTCAACCTGCTGCCCGGGTTGCCGCTCGACGGCGGCCAACTCGTCGAGTCGGCCGTCTGGGCCGGCACCGGCAACCGGCACAAGGGGACCGTTGTCTCGGCCTGGTGCGGGCGGATCGTCACCATCCTCGTCGTCCTCTGGTGGGTCGTCCTGCCCATCGTCCGGGGGCAGGGCCTGGGCCCCTACCTGCTGTGGGGGCTGCTCCTCGCCTCCTTCCTGTGGCGGGGCGCCTCGAGCGCACTGACCAGGGGACAGGTGCTGGGTCGGATCGACCGGGTGGCGCTGAGCCAGCTGATCGTCGCCCTGCCCGTGATCCGGGAGACCGACTCGGTCGAGCTCGCTGCGGCGCGCGCGCCCGGCGGTGCGATCGTGCTCTCGGCTGCCGATCAACCGATCGGTCTCGTCCTGTCCGATGCGGTGGCCCAGGTGCCGGTCGACCGCCGCGCAGGGACGACGGTCGGGGCGATCCTCGTCCGGCAGCCCTACACCTGGGTGATCGATGCAACGAGCGAGGATGCGCTGCCCGTGGTCCAGGAGCTGGCCCAACGCAACATCCCGATAGCCGTCGTCCGGCGGGAGGGCCGACTCATCGGCGTCATCCAGGCCGGCGACGTCGAGCGGGTGCTCACCGGCGGCTCGACCGAGCGCTGAGCGGCGGCGGGTGAGCCAACGGCATCGGCCGCCGTCCTAGACTCCGGACCCATGACTGCCCTCGGTGCCGACCTGCGACGTGGACCTTTTCGCGAGGGGGAGCGGGTGCAGCTGACCGACCCCAAGGGCCGGATGAACACGATCGTCCTGGCGGCCGGCAAGCAGTTCCACACCCACCGGGGCTTCCTGCTCCACGACAACCTGATCGGGCAGCCCGACGGGTCGACGATCACCAACACCTCCGCCGTCGAGTACCTCGCGATGCGGCCGCTGCTCGCCGACTACGTCATGTCGATGCCCCGCGGCGCTGCCGTCGTCTACCCCAAGGACGCCGGCCAGATCGTCACGATGGCCGACATCTTCCCCGGCGCCGTCGTCGTCGAGGCGGGTGTCGGTTCGGGCGCGCTGGCCATGTCCCTGCTCCGCGCGGTCGGTGACCAGGGGCAGCTGCACTCCTTCGAGCGGCGGGCGGACTTCGCCGACATCGCCAGGGCCAACGTCCATGTCTTCTTCGGCCAGGAGCACCCGGCCTGGACGGTCACCGTCGGCGACCTGGTGGAGAAGCTGCCGCAAACCGTGGAGAACGGCGCCGCCGACCGGGTCGTCCTCGACATGCTCGCGCCGTGGGACTGCCTCGACGTCGTCCACGCCGTCCTCGCCCCGGGTGGGCTGCTCATCTGCTACGTCGCCACGGCCACCCAGTTGTCGCGCGTGGCCGAGGCGATGCGGGACCACGGCGGCTGGACCGAGCCGTCGGCCTGGGAGTCGCTCGTCCGCGGCTGGCACCTCGAAGGCCTCGCCGTCCGCCCGGAGCATCGGATGCACGGCCACACCGGATTCCTCATCACCAGCCGGCGCCTCGCCGACGGTGTCAAGCCGCCCCTGCGCAAACGACGCCCGGCCAAGGGTGCCTATGGCGAGGCGGGGGTCGATGAGGACGCCTGGACTCCCGAGGACGTGGGGGAGCGGGTTCCCTCGGACAAGCGGGTCCGTCGGACCCGGCGCGCGCTCGTCGCCGGGGCCGAGTCCGGAACCGGGCCCACGGAGGACCCGTCGACGCCCGAGGGCTGAGACGGCATGCGAGAGCCGAAACGTCGAGCACGCTCAGGTGGGGTGCCTGTGACCCAAACCTCCCCGATGTGCGCAGATTGGCGAGTTAGGGTCGAATCAGGCCGCCAGAACCGAGGCGGCGAGGTCACCTGCCGCGGAGGAGTCGACATGACCGACCAGACCCCCGGAACGGGCCCGGGCACCGGGCCGAACGACCTCGAGCACCTGCGCCGGGAGATTGCCGCGCTGCGCAGCAAGGTGGCGACCAACCCGGGCCAGCTGCGCGACCTCCAGGAGAGCGTGCGCAGCCTCGATTCCCGACTGCTGACCGTCAACGCCCAGAACGACCGCCTCGTCCGGACCCTGAAGGAGGCCCGCGACCAGATCGTCAGCCTGAAGAACGAGATCGACCGGCTCGGCCAACCGCCGTCGGCGTTCGGCGTCGTCCTGGACGCCTACGGTGACAGCACCGTCGACATCCTCACCGGTGGCCGCAAGCTGCACGTGGTCGTCGCACCAGAGGTCGATCCGGCCGACCTCGTCCCCGGTCGCGAGGTGCGGCTCAGCGAGTCGCTCAACGTCATGAGCGTCCATGGCTACGAGCGGGTTGGCGACGTGGTCCTTGTCAAGGAGGTCCTCGACGACGACCGGGTCCTGGTGATCTCACGCGGCGACGAGGAGCGGGTGTGCCGTCTGGCCGAGCCCCTGCTCGGCGGTCCGGTCCGCGTCGGCGACGCCCTGACCATGGAGAGCCGGTCCGGGTTCGTCTTCGAGCGGATCCCGAAGTCCGAGGTGGCCGACCTGGTCCTGGAGGAGGTGCCCGACATCTCCTACGAGGACATCGGCGGCCTCGCCGGGCAGATCGAGAAGATCCGCGACTCGATCGAGCTGCCCTACCTGCACCCGGACCTGTACCTCGAGCACCACCTCAAGGCGCCCAAGGGGGTCCTTCTCTACGGTCCTCCCGGCTGCGGCAAGACGATGATCGCCAAGGCCGTCGCCGCGTCGCTGGCCCGCAAGGTCGCCGAGAAGCAGGGCACCCCGCTGGCCAAGTCCTACTTCCTGAACATCAAGGGCCCCGAGCTGCTCAACAAGTACGTCGGGGAGACCGAGCGGCACATCCGGCTCATCTTCCAGCGAGCCCGCGAGAAGGCCAACGAGGGCAACCCGGTCGTCGTCTTCTTCGACGAGATGGAGAGCCTGTTCCGGACCCGTGGCTCGGGCGTCTCCTCCGATGTCGAGACGACGATCGTGCCCCAGCTGCTCGCCGAGATCGACGGCGTCGAGGGCCTGGAGAACGTCATCGTCATCGGCGCCTCCAACCGTGAGGACATGATCGATCCGGCGATCCTGCGCCCGGGCCGGCTCGACGTGAAGATCAAGATCGAGCGCCCGGACGCCGAGGCGGCGCGCGACATCTTCGCCAAGTACCTCACTCCCGACCTTCCCCTGCACGCCGACGACGTCGCCGAGAACGGCGGGAGCCCGCAGGCCACCGTGGAGGCGATGATCCAGGCGTCGGTCGAGCGGATGTACTCCGAGATCGACGACAACCGGTTCCTCGAGGTGACGTATGCCGGCGGCGACAAGGAGATCCTGTACTTCAAGGACTTCAACTCCGGGGCGATGATCCAGAACATCGTCGACCGCGCCAAGAAGATGGCCATCAAGGACTTCCTCACCTCCGGAGCCCACGGCCTGCGGGTGGACCACCTGCTGCAGAGCTGTGTCGATGAGTTCAAGGAGAACGAGGACCTGCCCAACACGACCAACCC
>JBDTBX010000372.1:0-10834 GCA_039923915.1 Nostocoides sp.
CGGGCCCGAGGAACGGGCTCGGCAGCAGGAGCCAACGGTCGGCCATGGTCAGGCCCTGATCCGCTCGTTGGTCGGGTCGTACATCGGGCGCAGAGACACCTCGGCGACGTGTCGGCCGCCTGCGACGTCGACCTCCCACGTCCCGGCGGCCAGCCACGCCGCCGTCACCGGCTGGTCGGCCTCGACGAGCGCGAGACCGACCGCGCCGCCGAGCGTCCAGCCGTAGGAGGCTGCGCGTAGGTAGCCGACCGGGCGCCCATCGCGGTACAGCACCTCGTCGTGGAAGAGCAGCGGCTCCGGGTCGGTCAGTCGGACCTGGACGAGCCGGCGGGCGGGGACGCCGTCCGCCGTGAGGGCGAGGACAGCTCCGTGCCCCCGGAATGGCCGCTTTTTGTCGACGGCCACGGCGAACCCGAGGCCCGCCTCGATGACAGTGTCGGTGTTGTCGATGTCGTGCCCGTAGTCGCGGTAGGCCTTCTCCATCCGCAGGCTCCCCAGCGCGTGCAGGCCGACGTGGCGCATCCCGAGCGGCTCACCGGCCGCACAGAGCACCTCGTGCACGTGAGCCGTCATCTCGGTGGAAACGTAGAGTTCCCAACCCAACTCGCCGACATAAGTAATCCGGACGGCGAGCGCCCGGGCCATGCCGACATCGATCCAGCGGGCCGCACGGAACGGGAACGCGTCGTTGGAGACGTCAGCGGAGGTCACCAGGGCGAGGACTTCCCGGGACCGCGGACCCTGGACGTTGAGCTGCCCGTATGCCGCGGTTGCGTCGAAGACCTGCGCGTCGCGCCCGCGGGAAGCCCGGCGGAGCATCGAATCGACCGCGCCGTGCGCGGTGTCGGAGGCGACGACGAGGAAGGACTCAGCGTCGAGCTTGGTCACGGTGAGGTCAGCCAGCAGCCGCGCCGAGTCATCGAGCCACTGGGTGTAGGTGATGACGCCGGGAGCTCCGTCCACGGCCCCCGCCGACAACTCGTCGACCACCGCACCCGCTTCGCCACCTGTGACCGTGAACTTGGCCATGAACGACATGTCGATCAGGCCCACGCCCTCCCGGACGGCCCGGTGCTCGGCTTCCCAGTGCTGCCACCAGGGGCCGCGACGCCACGACGGATCCGCCTGTGGTGCGAGCGTTTCGGCGTCGTAGAAGTCCGGGCTCTCCCAGCCGCTCACGTCCTTGAAGAAGGCTCCGCGCGCAGCCAGCTCGTGGTGGATCGGTGACCGCCGGATGCCTCGCGCGGAGGCGAGCTGCGTGCCCGGCGGCTGCGCGGCATACACCGTCCCGAGGATCTCGGTCGTCCGCGCCGATCGGTGTGATCGCGCCAGCTGGTGCGGCTGCGCGCGACGGACGTCGAAGCCGGTGATGTCGACGTCGGGCGAGCCGGTCGTGATCCAGTGCGCCATCACCCGACCAAGTCCGCCGGCCGACAGGACCCCGACCGAGTTCAGGCCCGCGCAGACGAAATAGCCTGCGGTGGCTGGGGATTCACCGACGTAGGGCATCAGGTCGGGGGTGAACGACTCAGGGCCGCAGAAGAATTGCCGGATGCCGACCTCATGGGTGATCGGCACCCGGTCCATCGCACGCTGAAGGAACGGCGCCATCCGGTCCCAGTCGGGTGGCAGCGTGCGGAACGAGGAGTCGGCCGGGATCCCGTCCAGCTGCCACGGCGCCGAGCGCGGCTCGAAGAGGCCGACCATCAGGCCGCCGCCCTCCTCGCGGTAGTAGCCGTACGCCGCGGGGTCCTCCAAGACCGGCCCGTTGGGGTCGATCCCGTCGATGGTGTCGGTGAGCAGGTAGTAGTGCTCGGCTGCCTGGTTGGGAACCGTCACGCCGTGCGTGGCGCCCAGCTGGCGGGCCCACATGCCCGCGCAGTTGACGACGACCTCGCACTCGATGAACCCGGCTGATGTCTCCAGGCCGGTGACCCGACCATCGACCGTCTGGATGCCGTGCGCGGACACTCCCTCGACGATCCGGACCCCCTGCATGCGGGCGCCCTTGGCGAGCGACATCGTCAGGTCGACCGGGTTGACCCGACCGTCGCCCGGCACCCAGAAGCCGGCGAGCAAACCCTCGGTTGCGGCATGGGGGAACTTGTCGGTGATCTCCGTCGGCGAGATCTCCACGACCTCGAGACCACGGTGGCGCTGGAACGTCGCGACCCGGCGGTACTCCTCGAGACGTTCCTCCGAGGCGGCCGCCTCGATCAGCCCGACTGGCCGGAAGCCGGTCGAGAGCCCGGTTTCGGCCTCGAGCCGCGCGTAGAGATCCCGGGAGTAGAGCCGGATGCCCGTGGTGGTCTCTGAGAACGACCCGAAGCAGGTCATCAGGCCGGCGGCGTGCCACGTCGTTCCGGAGGTGAGCCGGTCGCGCTCGATGAGGACGACGTCGCGCTCGCCGACCTGGCCGAGGTGGTAGGCGATCGAGCTGCCGATGACCCCGCCACCGATGACAACCACCCGGGCCCGCTCCGGCACGATCACACCACTCACGGCCGACAACCTAGCCAAGGCCCCCACCCCACGAACAGGCAATGGGTCCCTGAGGCCGGTGGATCGTGGGCCCCGTGAGCATGCACAAAGCCAGGCGGGGGGCGTGCCTTGACCCATTGCCTGTCCACGGGCCCGGCCCCGCCCCCCTTCCTGTGGCTGGGATTCCGGTCGTCGGGTGCGCCCTCGGTCGGCGGAAGAGTGAAAGGTGTCAAGGTCGTGCTCTGGGTCACCAGGGCCCGCCAGCAGGCTCAGCTCAAGCCAATTCTGCGCGCGACGGTCCGCGCAATGCCGCAGGTTCCGACATCGAGGGGAAGTTCGCCGCAGACACATTTGCGCGGATCTTCACAGCAGCCTGGTTCGTGGTCGTGGCGGCGGAGAGTATTGGCGCGGTGGTGGCGCCGTGGTGGAATCGGTGTTTCACCGGGATCCGGCCGCCTTGGGCGTTGCGGTCGTGTTTCTGGCGTTCCTGTTGCTGGCGCTGGCCTTCCTCAGGGTTCGAAGCACGGAGCGAGGCGGGCGAAAGGCCTGTCATGGAGGCATTCCTCCTCGAGACCCCGGGCCCCGCGGCGCCGGCGACCGGAGCATCCTGCCGACCGGAGAGTTAACACAGCGTTCACGACACGCGGGCCCTGGCTGCGCACCCCGCGTCCGGGGGAGTCGTACCGTCGAGACCAACGAGAGACACCCGTCTCGCGTTCGGGAGGCCGACGAATGGAGCATCCGCTCCGGGCGGAGGGCCGGTCCCGGCTCGACGCACCTGTCGAGCCCGGTTCCGGATTCCGCCCCAGCGACGAGGCGTAGCGCGCTCGCGCGCTGCCCCAAGGAGACCCCGTGGCCCCGAAGTCCTCGACCTCGATCACCTCCGACAGCACGCGCGCAACCGTGTCGGCCCTCGCGGCTCCGGCGGCTGCCCCGAAGGCCGCCCGAAAAAAGGCCAGGCCGAAGGTGGACATCGCACCCAGCGCCCCGGCATACCGGACGTTCGTCCTGGACACCTCGGTGCTGCTGTCGGACCCGAAGGCGATCGAGCGGTTCCACGAGCACGAGGTCGTCCTCCCCGTCGTCGTCGTCACCGAGCTCGAGGGCAAGCGGCACCACCCCGAGTTGGGGTTCTTTGCCCGCGCCGCGCTCCGCTCGCTCGACGACCTCCGGATCAAGCACGGGCGGCTCGACGCCCCGGTCCCGATCGGCAATGACGGCGGCACCCTTCGGGTCGAGCTCAACCACACCGACCCGACGAGCCTGCCGGCGGGATTCCGACTCGGCGACAATGACACCCGGATCCTGTCCGTGGCGCGCAACCTGGCCAACGAGGGCTTCGACGTCTGTGTCGTGAGCAAGGACCTGCCAATGCGGGTCAAGGCGAGTGCGGTGGGTCTGGACGCCGACGAGTACCGGCACGAGCAGACCGTCGACTCCGGCTGGACCGGGATGGCCGAGCTGGATGTCACGGTCGAGGAGATGGACCACCTCTACGAGTTCGGCCGACTCGAGAACACCGAAGCCGCAGAGATGCCGTGCCACACCGGCCTGAAGCTGCTCAGCCCGCGGGGAAGCGGTCTGGGTCGCGTCGGCGCCGACAAGCAGGTGCGCCTCGTCCGCGGCGACCGGGACGCCTTCGGACTGCACGGCCGCAGCGCCGAGCAGCGGATCGCGCTCGACATCCTGCTCGACCCTGACGTGGGCATCGTGTCCCTCGGCGGCCGGGCCGGCACGGGAAAGTCGGCGCTCGCGCTCTGCGCCGGCCTGGAGAGCGTCATGGAACGTCGCCAGCAGCGCCGGGTCATCGTCTTCCGGCCTCTGTATGCCGTCGGTGGCCAGGAGCTCGGCTACCTCCCGGGCAGCGAGAACGAGAAGATGAGCCCCTGGGGCCAGGCGGTCTTCGACACCCTCGGCGCGCTCGTGTCGCGCGAGGTCGTGGAGGAGATCCTCGACTGGGGCATGCTCGAGGTGCTTCCCCTGACCCACATCCGCGATCGGTCACTGCACGACGCCTACGTCATCGTCGACGAGGCCCAGAGCCTGGAGCGCAACGTGCTCCTCACCGTGCTCTCCCGCATCGGCCAGAACTCCAAGGTCGTGCTCACCCACGACGTCGCCCAGCGGGACAACCTTCGAGTAAGTCACCACGACGGGATTGCGGCGGTCATCGAAAAACTCAAGGGCCATCCACTGTTCGCGCACGTGACGTTGAACCGCTCCGAACGGTCGCCCATCGCGGCCCTGGTCACCGACCTGCTGGAGGGCATCGATTCCTGAGGCCACCGGGCCTCGGTGGATGTCGCATTGGCCAAGTCGGGTAAAGAGTTGGTAAGGTCACGGACAGATAACGCAACCCCGTCCCCTGCGAGGTCTTCGTGACCTGCCACCTGCCGGTGGCCCGGGTCGCTTCGACCGACAACGTCACGCTGTCGCTGCATGGGTGGCGCACGGCCTAGGAGATTTGTTGAGCCGGTACCAAGGGCGCCACGCGCCGCGCCATGCTGCCCCGAAGCCGACCGGAGCGACCCGTGTTGCCGGTGCCCTGCGTCGGCCAGCGGTGAGTGGCAGCCTCGTCCTGGCCGTCGTCGGGACCGGTGCCGCCGGTTTCCAGGCCGGTGACGGCCACCAGACCGCAGCTGCTTCCTTCTCGATCAGCACCGAGGCGGTCGCCCAGGCCAACGAACTCTCCGACACCACGATCGAGGACACCGCTCGACTGACCGCCGCCCGCAACGGTGCCATCGCGGTCCAGGCCACCCGGGACGGCCAGGCCCAGGCCCAGGCCCGCGTCCAGGCCGCTGCCCTCGTCGCCGCCCGCAAGGCGGCCGCCGACCGCGCCGCCCGTGAGGCGCAGCGCACCGCACTCATCGCCAACGCGAAGACCAACCCCAAGGGCGCCGCCATGAGCCTCATGGGAGACTTCGGTTTCAACTCCGGCCAGTGGGGCTGCCTCGAGCAGCTCTGGACCGGCGAGAGCGGCTGGAACTACAAGGCGTGGAACTCCGGTTCCGGCGCGGGTGGGATTCCGCAGGCCCTGCCTGCCTCCAAGATGGCCACGGCCGGCGCCGACTGGCAGTCCAACCCGGTGACCCAGATCACGTGGGGTCTCGGCTACATCAAGAACGTCTACGGTTCCCCGTGCAACGCCTGGGGCCAGTGGCAGTCCCGCTACCCGCACTGGTACTGACCGGGCCCGGACATCGGCCCCGCCGTGGCTTGCGTCACTGCGGTGGTCGAGCGGCGCGCAGCGGGTCGAGCGCCGCATCCAGCCGTTCTTGGCTCATTCGGCCGCGCTCGACGTGGCCGCGGGCGATGACGACGTCACGAATGCTGGCGCCGGTCGCCACCGACTCCTTGACGATCGAGGCGACCTCCTCGTAGCCGAGGTACCGGTTGAGAGGAGTTGCGAGCGCCGGTGAGCCCGAGGCATACGTGCTCATCCGATCAGCGTCCGCCGCGATGCCGTCGACGCACCGGTCGGCGAGCAACCGGCACACGTTGGCGAGCAGCTCGCCAGACTCCAGCACGTTGCGCGCGAGGAGCGGCAGCATGACGTTGAGCTCGAAGGCGCCCGAGGCCCCCGCCATCGTCACCGCGACGTCGTTGCCGATGACCTGAGCGCAGACCATGAGGGTCGCCTCGCAGATGACCGGGTTGACCTTGCCGGGCATGATGCTGCTGCCTGGTTGGAGGTCGGGGATGTGGATCTCGGCGAGCCCGGTCCTGGGCCCCGATCCCATCCAGCGCAGGTCGTTGCAGATCTTGGTGAGCGACACCGCGACGACCTTGTATGCCGCGTGCAGCTCGACGAGGGCGTCCTGGGCCGACTGCGCCTCGAAGTGGTCCTCGGCCTCGCGGAACGGCACGCCCGAGCGCTCGGCGAGGATCCGGATCACCTCTGCCGCGAACCCCGGCTGGGCGTTGAGGCCGGTGCCGACCGCGGTGCCACCAAGGGGCAGCTCTCGGGTTGCCAGAGCGGCGTGCAGGACCCGATCCCGTCCCAGGTCGACCTGCCGACGGTAGCCGCCGAACTCCTGACCGAGGGTGACGGGCACGGCGTCCATGAGGTGGGTGCGCCCGGCCTTGACGAGATTCGCGAACTCGATCTGCTTGCGCTGCAACGCTTCTGCGAGGTGGAGCAGCGCTGGGGCGACGTCGTGGACCGTCCCGAGGGTGGCGGCGATCCGCACCGCGGAGGGGAAGGTGTCATTGCTGCTCTGGCCGGCGTTGACGTCGTCATTGGGGTGGATGTCGATGCCGGACTCGAGCGTCGCGATCCGTGCGATGACCTCGTTGACGTTCATGTTGGTGCTCGTGCCCGACCCGGTCTGGAAGACATCGATGGGGAACTGGTCGTCGTGCTGCCCGTGGGACACGCGCAGGGCGGCCGGGATGATCGCCTCGGCCTTCTCGTGGCTGATCGCGCCCAACTGGGCGTTGACGTGAGCGGCGATCGACTTCAGCTCGCCGAGGGCGTGGATGACGGCTGCAGGGACAGGCCGCCCGGAGATCGGGAAGTTCTCGACGGCGCGGGCGGTCTGGGCGCCCCACAGCGCGTCGTCGGGGACCTGTACCTCGCCCATGGAGTCGTGCTCAGTTCTCATGGAGGCCATTGTCGCCCCTCCCCCGGTCAGAGCTTGCGCAGGCGGATCCGCGTCACGGCGTGGTTGTCGCCCTTGGTGAGGATCAGGGTGGCTCGGCCGCGGGTCGGGAGGATGTTCTCGCGGAGGTTGGGCTCGTTGATCTCCGACCAGATCCGCAGCGCGGTGGACCGGGCCTGCTCGTCGGACAGCACGGCATACTGGTGGAAGTAGGAGTCCGGGTCGGCGAACGCGGTCTGGCGCAGCCGCAGAAAGCGCTCGATGTACCACCGGCGCAGGTTGTTGAGGGGCGCGTCGACATAGACGGAGAAGTCGAAGAAGTCGCTCACGGCTTGGTCGTTGCCGCCGTCGCGCCGCTGCCTGGGCACCTGGAGGACGTTGAGTCCCTCGACGATGAGCACGTCGGGCCGACGCACCACGGTGAACTCGCCGGGCACGATGTCGTAGGTCAGGTGCGAGTAGACCGGGGCGCGCACCTCCTCGGCGCCGGATTTCACCTCGGCCACGAACCGCAGCAGTGCCCGCCGATGATAGGACTCCGGGAATCCTTTGCGCTGCAACAGGTTTCGCTGCTCGAGGTCGGCGTTGTTGCGGAGGAACCCGTCCGTCGTCACGAGCTCGACGTGCGGTGTGCCGGGCCATCGGGAGAGCAGCTCCTTCAGGATGCGGGCCGTCGACGACTTGCCGACGGCGACGGAGCCGGCGACACCGATCACGAACGGCGTCTTGGCCGGTTGCTCGCCGAGAAAGCTGCCGGTGATCCGGTGCAGACCCTCGGTGGCCCTGACGTAGAAGTTGAGCAGCCGGGAGAGCGGCAGGTAGATCTGCTCGACCTCGCCGAGATCGAACCGCTCGCCGAGGCCACGGAGCCGGGTGACGTCGTCGGCGTCGAGCGAGAGCGGCTGGTTCTGCCGCAGCCGCGCCCAGTCGGCCCGGTTCAGCTCCACGTAGGGGGAGGGCAGGCGGCGCGCGTCGCTGCTGGTCACCCGCGACATCCTTGCGTATGCCGTTCTCGGGGCGCCGCGGGCCGGGCCGCGAGCGCCACGAACGCCGGTGGGGCGGCCACTAGGCTGGCGCGCATGTGCGGAATCGTGGGCTACGTGGGGCCCGACGTCGATGGCAAGGCTCTGGATGTGGTCATGGAGGGCTTGGCCCGGCTTGAGTACCGCGGCTATGACTCGGCCGGGATCGCCCTGGTCGACACCGCCCACGACACGGTGGCGACCGAGAAGCGCGCCGGCAAGTTGGAGAACCTCCGCTCGGCGCTCGACGCCCACCCGCTGCCCGACTCCTCGACCGCCATCGGTCACACCCGGTGGGCCACTCACGGCGGTCCGACCGATGTCAACGCCCACCCCCACAGGGGCGGTGTCGACGGCAAGTTGGCCGTCATCCACAACGGGATCATCGAGAACTTCCACGCCCTGAAGAAGGTCCTGCTGGCCGACGGCGTCGAGTTCACGAGCGAGACCGACACCGAGGTCGCCGCCCAGCTCCTCGCCCGCGAGTTCGAGCAGACGCACGACCTGACCGCCGCCATGCTCGGCGTCGTGGGGCGGCTCGAGGGCGCCTTCACCCTGCTCGCCGTCCACGCCGATGCCCCGGGCGTCGTCGTCGGCGCCCGCCGCAACAGCCCACTCGTCGTCGGGCTCGGCGAGGGCGAGAACTTCCTCGGCTCAGACGTCGCGGCCTTCATCGGCCACACCCGCCATGCCCTGGAGCTCGGCCAGGACCAGATCGTCACGATCACCCCCGAGGGCCACGAGGTCATCACCTTCGACGGAGAACCCGCGCAGGGCACGGCATACGAGGTCACCTGGGATGCTGCCGCCGCCGAGAAGGGCGGCTACGCGACCTTCATGGAGAAGGAGATCAACGACCAGCCGCACGCCGTCGCCGACACCCTCCTCGGGCGCACCGACGACGCCGGTCGGCTTGTGCTGGACGAGCTGCGGATCTCCGAGGAGGAGCTCAAGGCCGTCGACCGGATCGTCGTCGTCGCCTGTGGCACGGCGGCCTACGCCGGCATGGTCGCCAAGTACGCGATCGAGCACTGGACCCGGATCCCGGTCGAGGTGAGCCTGGCCCACGAGTTCCGCTACTCCGACCCGATCGTCAGCCCCCGCACGCTCGTCGTCTCGATCAGCCAGTCCGGGGAGACCATGGACACCCTGATGGCGGTCAAGCACGCCGGGGAGCTCGGCGCGCTGACCATCTCGATCTGCAACACCCACGGCTCGACGATCCCGCGCGCGTCGGACGCCGTGCTCTACACCCATGCCGGGCCGGAGATCGCGGTCGCCTCGACCAAGGCGTTTCTCGCCCAGATCACGGCCTGCTACGTCCTTGGTCTCTATCTGGCCCAGCTCCGCGGCGGTGCGTATGCAGATGACGCGCAAGCGGTCATGAAGGAGCTCCAGGGCGTCCCCGACAAGATCGCCGACCTACTCGGCCGGCTGGACCGGGTCAAGGAGATCGCCCGCTTCATGGCCGACACCCGATCGGTTCTCTTCCTCGGCAGGAACGTCGGCTACCCGGTTGCCATGGAGGGCGCCCTCAAGCTCAAGGAACTGGCCTACATCCACGCCGAGGGGTTCGCCGCCGGAGAGCTGAAGCACGGCCCGATCGCGCTCATCGACGCCGGCCAGCCCGTCTTCATCGTCGTGCCCGGCCCTGACACGCCGCACGAGCTGCACAAGAAGGTCGTCTCCAACATCCAGGAGATCCGGGCTCGGGGCGCGCGCACCCTGGTCATCGCCCAGGAGGGTGACGAGGACGTGCTGCCCTTTGCCGACGAGGTGATTCGCGTCCCGCACACCTCCCCGCTGCTCCAGCCGCTGCTCACCGTCGTGCCGCTCCAGGTGTTCGCCCTGCATCTCTCGACGGCCAAGGGCCTGGATGTCGACCAGCCCCGGAACCTCGCCAAGTCCGTCACCGTCGAGTGACCCGGTGATCATCGGGGTCGGCATCGACGTCGTCGACGTCGCGCGCTTCGGGGAGACCCTCGAACGCACCCCGGCGCTGCGCGACCGGCTCTTCACCGACAGCGAGCGGTCACTTCCGCTCGCCTCCCTCGCTGCGAGGTTCGCCGCCAAGGAGGCGCTCGCCAAGGCCCTCGGAGCCCCGGCCGGGATGCGCTGGACCGACGCGACCGTGGAACGCCCGCGCGGCGAGCAGCCGCGCCTCGTCGTCACCGGGACCGTCGCTGCCCGGGCAGCCATGCTCGGCGTGGCGAGCCTGCACGTCTCGCTGTCGCACGACGCCGGCATCGCCTCGGCCGTGGTCGTGGCCGAGGCGTGACAGCGGTCCTGACCGGGCGCGAGGTCCAGGTGGCGACCGACGCGCTCGGCTTCGTTCTCAACCTGGCGGCCCGGTCGCTCGTCACCGGTAGCCGGCTCGGTCGCCTTCCTCGTCGACAGGTACCGCGAGGTGATCGCGCGGGGTGGCCTGGAGGACGCGTACGCGTAGGCTCCCGTCCATGATGCTGGCCTGGTCCGCGGTGGCCGTGCGCGACGCCGAATCGGCACTGATGGCAGGGTTGCCCGAGGGCGAGCTGATGTCCCGGGCAGTTGCCGGGCTCGTCGACATCGCGCTGGTCCGCCTGACCGAGGGAAACGGCAAGACGGTTGTCGCGCTCGTCGGGCCAGGCAACAACGGGGCCGATGCCTTGTATGCCGTGGCGCGGCTGGCGGACGAGGGGTTCAACGTGGCAGCCATCCACTCGGGCACGGTCCATTCAGGCGCCCTGG
>JBDTBX010000373.1:0-3252 GCA_039923915.1 Nostocoides sp.
GACCGCGTTGCCGAACGGGTTGCCCGGCGCCGCGTTGCCGTCGGTCGCGATCCGCAGGATCTTGCCGTTCAGGGCGTTCTTGTCCTGGGCGACGTCGCCCTCCCCGGCGTCGCCGACACCGGCGTACAGGAAGCCGTCCGGCCCGAACGCGATCCGTCCGCCGTTGTGGAAGGAGGCCTTGCGGAGGCCGGTGAGGATCGGTGTCACACCGGTGATCCGGTCGCCGTCGATGGTGGCGCGGGCGATCCGGTTGTCTTGTGCCGCAGTGAAGTAGACGAAGACCGTATGGTCCGTCGCGTACGCCGGTGACGGGGCGATGCCGAGGAGCCCACCCTCGCCGTCGGGCACGACCCCCGGCACGGCGCCAAGGTCAGTCGTCACGCCGGTGGGGGAGACGCGCAACACATGAGCCTTGTCGCGCAAGGTCATCAGGGCAAAGCCGTCGGGCAGGAAGGCGACGTCCCACGGGACGTCGAGGTGGTCGGCGAGGACCTTCACGGCTGGAGCCTGAGGGGCCGGACTCGAGGACGGCGTCCGGCCTGTCGTCGGTGCAGCCGACGACGTCGCGCCCTGCCCGTTCGGTGCTGTGGTGCACCCGGGGAGCACCGTGGCCGACAGCGTGAGAACTGCGGCGACCGTGACATATCGACGACCCATCGCGTCATTCTCGCCTACGGTGGCCCGGTGCCTGTCGTCTCGCTGCCCGACCAGTCCTGGATCGACGCCGTCGGCGCGCTCGACGGGGTCCACCTCGTCGCGTGGGACCTCACTGGTCCGCCCCCGGTGCCGGTGATCGACGTCGTGGTCCCACCCTACCTGCGCCCGGTCAGCCAGCTCGTTGCACTGTCGGGTCTGTCGTCCCTCCGGGTCGTCCAGTTGCTCACCGCCGGATATGAGACCGCCGTCGAGTACCTCCCACCCGGGGTCGTTCTCGCGAATGCGTCTGGTGTCCATGATGATTCGACCGCCGAGCTCGGGGTGGCGCTGGCACTCGCACTGCTGCGCGGCATACCGGATTTCGTCCGCTCGCAGGAGCGGGCGACCTGGCTCCGCGCCGGGATCCGGACGTCGTTGGCCGACCGCCGCGCGCTGGTCGTCGGCTACGGGTCGGTCGGTCGGGCGGTGGCCGAGCGTCTTGTCGCGTTCAAGGCTTCAGTGACGGCCGTGGCCAGCGGTGCTCGCGCGGGCGACGACCTCGTCGACAGTGTGCACGCGGTCGACGAGCTGCCCTCGCTGCTCCCGCAGCACGACCTCGTCGTCGTGGTGACGCCGCTGACCGAGGCCACCCGGCACCTCGTCAACGAGGAGTTCCTCTCCGCATTGCCCGACGGTGCCCTCGTCGTCAACATCGCGCGCGGCGGGGTCGCCGACACCGAGGCGATGGTGCGGCATGCGGGCCGGTTGCTGTTCGGACTCGACGTGACCGAGCCCGAGCCGCTCCCGGACGGGCACCCGCTCTGGTCCGCACCGGGGGTGCTCATCTCACCGCACGTCGGGGGAGCCTCTACGGCGTTCGCGCCTCGGGCGGTCGAGCTGCTGCGGGCGCAGCTGACCCGGATCGCTGCCGGCGTCCCCCCGATGTATGTCGTGGCCACCGGTTGACGGGGCGCCGCCGTACCCTCATGCGACGCCTCTGGCGATGCGACGTCGGAAGACTTGTGATCAGGCACTGTGTGGCCGGCGGGCCCATCCACGCCGACGGCGCCGTGTCAAGACTGCCGACGCTCGCCGTTTCGGAGCATGCTGGGGTCATGACCAGGTCAGCAGAGGACCGCATCCTGATTCTCCTGCGCCACGCCAAGGCAGAGCGGGGTGGCTACGACCGGGACCATGAGCGGCAACTCACGGGTCGAGGGCGCCGCGACGCGCGCGCTGCCGGCACCTGGCTGCACGAGCACGGCATCGGCATCGACGAGGTCCTCTGCTCGACCTCGACCCGCACGCAACAGACAGCCGAGGAGATCTGGGCGGCCGGATGTCCCGAGGCCGACGTCCACCACGACCGCCGGATCTACAACGGCTCCGCCGGAACCCTGCTCGACGTCGTCCGGGAAGCCGACATCGACGCCAACGTCGTCATGCTCGTCGGTCACGCACCCGGCATACCGGCCCTGGCCAGCCTGCTCGCCGACGGTGAAGGCCACGAGGAGGCCCATGAGCGGATGTCCGAGGGGTACCCGACGACCGGCATCGCGGTCCTCGTCTACGAAGGGCATTGGTCTGAACTGGCCTTCGGCGCGGCATACCTCCAGGACTTCGTCGTCCCGCGCGCCCGGGGCCGCCGCGCCTGAGACCGCCGCGCCTGAGACAGCCCTTCGGCCCCGACGCGCCGAAACCTAGACTCGCCACATGACGACGACGCCAGACATCAAACCGCGCTCCCGCGACGTCACCGACGGACTGGAGAAGGCCGCCGCGCGCGGGATGCTGCGAGCGGTCGGGATGGGCGACGACGACTTCGCCAAGCCGCAGATCGGCGTCGCGTCGTCGTGGAACGAGATCACCCCCTGCAACCTCTCGCTCGACCGGCTGGCCAAGGCGGTCAAGGACGGCGTCCACGCCGCCGGCGGCTACCCGCTGGAGTTCGGCACCATCTCGGTCTCCGACGGCATCTCGATGGGGCATGAGGGGATGCACTTCTCGCTCGTGTCGCGCGAGATCATCGCCGACTCCGTCGAGACGGTGATGTGCGCCGAGCGCCTCGACGGCTCCGTCCTGCTCGCGGGCTGCGACAAGTCGCTGCCGGGCATGCTCATGGCTGCTGCGCGCCTCGACCTCGCCTGCGTGTTCGTGTATGCCGGGTCGATCCTCCCGGGCATCGCGAAGCTCTCCGACGGGACGGAGAAGGAGGTCACGATCATCGACGCGTTCGAGGCCGTGGGGGCCTGCAACGCGGGCACGATGTCGCGCGCCGACGTCGACGCGATCGAGCGGGCCATCTGCCCCGGCGAGGGCGCCTGCGGCGGGTTCTACACGGCCAACACGATGGCCGCGATCGCCGAGGCGATCGGGATGTCGCTGCCCGGCTCGGCCGCCCCGCCGGCGACCGACCGTCGCCGCGACGGCTTCTCGCGCAAGTCCGGTGAGGCCGTCGTCGAGCTGCTGCGCCGGGGGATCACCGCCCGCCAGATCATGACCAAGCCGGCCTTCGAGAACGCGATCGCCGTCCTGATGGCCGTGGGCGGCTCCACCAACGCGGTGCTGCACCTGCTGGCCATCGCTCGGGAAGCTGACGTCGACCTGACGCTGTCC
>JBDTBX010000374.1:0-4359 GCA_039923915.1 Nostocoides sp.
CCACATAGTTGACGAGGTGCACGGCGAGGTCACGGTAGGACATGCCTTGGCGCCACGACCCCAGGTGCACCTCGTAGGTGCTCATCGGGCGACCGTGCGGGTTGGTCTCGCTACGCGCCGTCATCCACGCGTCGTCGCCCCACTCGTGGGTCGAGCGCTCGACGACCGAGGCCGTGGCCGGGGGGATCTCGGTGCGGCGCGCCATCGGGTCGGACTTGGCGCGCAGGATGTCGTCGGAGCCGCGGATCTCGAACTTGTAGACCGCCGCCTCCAGAACGCCGGGCACGAACAGCTCCCACACGCCGGACTTGCCGATCAGCCGCATCGGGTGGGTCCGGGAGTCCCAGTCGTTGAAGTCGCCGATGACGTGGACGGCCTTGGCGCGCGGCGCCCAGACCGCGAACGACGTCCCGCGGACGGTGCCGAGCGAGCCAGGGTACTCCTGCACGTGCGCGCCGAGCACGGTCCAGAGCAGTTCGTGGCGCCCCTCACCGATGAGGTGGAGGTCGACCTGGCCCAAGGTCGGTGCGAACCGGTACGGGTCGTCCTGCTCGTGCTCGATCCCGTCCGCCCAGGTGACGAGGACGCGATAGTCCATGGTCCGGTCGACGCCGCTGCGCACCGCACTCCACACGCCCTCCGCCTCGTGCGACAGGTCGAGGATCTGCCCGTCGTCGAATCGCACCCGCACCGCGTTGGCGAGCGGACGGAAGACCCGAACCCGCAGCCCGCCGTCCTCGAGGTGTTGGCCGAGCAGGTCGTGCGGCTGCTGGTGTCGACCGTGGGCGAGGGCCGTGATGGCCCCACCCAGCTCACTGCGGGGCGTGGATGGTGTCATGGACGGACCTCCTGGGAGTGCGCCCCCGCGGCAGCGGCGGCGAGCAGACGTTGGACGGCGTCGAGCGGGATGGACAACCACGTCGGGCGGTTGCGGGCCTCGTAGACGACCTCGTAGACGGCCTTGTCGAGCTGGAACGCGGTGAGCAGTGTCGGGCTGGACCGTGGGTCGGTACCGGACCGGGCGGCATACCCGTCGAGGAAGGCCTCCTGGGTGGCCGTGACCCAGGCCCGGGCGCTGATGCCGGGCCGGGCGTGTTCCGCGGAGCCGCCGGCGTAGTCGAAGGACCGCATCATGCCGGCGACGTCGCGGATCCACTGGTCGGGCTGGGTGCGTTGCGCGAGCGGCCGCAGCGGCTCGCCCTCGAAGTCGAGCAGGATCCAGCCGCGATCGGGGGAATGCAGCACCTGCCCGAGGTGGTAGTCGCCGTGGACCCGCTGCATGGCCGGCCAGTCGGCGTCCTGGGCGGCGGCGAGGAGGGCGGCGATCTGCTGCTCGTATGCCGCGAGGGCTGGGGCCTCGGTCTCGGCGACGGCCGCGCGGGAACGCATCTGGGCGACGACCGTCTGGGCCAGTTCGGGCGTCGTGGGTGTCGTGCCGAGACTGGCTGCCAGGGCCCGGTGGACCTCGGCAGTCGCCTCGCCGAGAGCCCGTGCGGAGTCGGTGAAGTCGGTGCCGCTGGCGATCGCCCGGACGGCGACCCGCCAGGCGTCCTCGACACCCGGCAGGAACTCCTGGGCCAAGGCGAGGTCACCGGCGACCTCCTCGCCGGCCGGGCCGGCCCACCGCCCGGACAGGTGCCCCACCGTGGCCGGAACCCGGTCGCAGCCGGCCTCCATGAGCGCGCCCTGCAGCTCGACGTCGGGGTTGTGGCCTGCCTGAAGCGTTCGGAAAACCTTGACCATCAACGGTTTTGACTCGCCATCGGCCGTCGTGGCGTCGATGATGATCGAGGTGTTGGACTGCTCCCCGGAGAGCACCTTGCACCCTCGGAAGGTCATGAGGGCCGGCCACAGATGATGGGCGGAACCGGTGAAGGCCTCATCGAACGCGTCGCTCGTCGAGGCGGACGCGACGCGCGCCCGGCCCTGGATGACGGCGAGGAGCTGCGCGGCATACGCCGGGTCGTGGCACCCGTCGTAGACCCACCGCGGGCCGAGGACCGAGTGGTCCATGGTGCCGACGAGCGCGTGTTCGAGCCCGGCGACCGGCGCGTCGCGGTAGGTCAGCGGCACCTGGTACACGACGGTGCCCGTGCCGGCACCGTCTGCGACGATCATCGTCTCGATGCCGACCTGGCCGTGCGGGTCGTCGAACCGGAACGCGTGCAGGCGGCGCGTCGAGGGCGCGTGGCCCTTGGCGGCATACCAGCGCTGGGTGCCCATCCACCGCTCGATGAGCTCGCGCTTGGTGGGCGTGATCGTGGCCCCGTGGTGGAGCTCAGCCACGACGGGTCTCCTGCGGTGAGTAGAGCCGCAGCCAGAAGAAGTCCCGCGACCCGAGGGTGAGGGGCAGACCCCCCTCGTCGTCGACGTCGGGGAAGCCCCGACCGCCGAAGAGGTCGACCGTGCTGTACCCGGCATACTGGGCGGGCAGCTGGACCGCCCCGGCCTGGGGACGCGCTGCCAGGTTGGTGACGCAGAGGACGACCTCGCCGGGCCGGCCCTGGTCGTCCTCGTCACAGGCTCGCACGAAGGCGAGGAGCGCCTCGTTGTCGGCCGCGACGGCGGTGTAGTCACCGAGCCCGAAGACGGGGTGCTGGCGGCGGACCTCGAGCATCGCCTTGAGCCAGTGGAGGAAGGAGCTGCCCGTCGCCATCTGGGCTTCCACGTTGACGTTGTTGTAGTGGTAGACGAGGGAGGCGACGACCGGTAGGTACAGCTTGCCGGGGTCGGCCGTCGAGAAGCCGGCGTTGCGGTCCGGTGTCCACTGCATGGGCGTGCGGACGCCGTCACGGTCGCCCAGCCAGATGTTGTCGCCCATCCCGATCTCGTCGCCGTAGTACAGGCACGGGGTGCCGGGCAGCGACAGGAGCAGGGCGTGGATCAGCTCGAGCTCCGGGCGCGAGTTGTCCAGCAGCGAGGCGAGACGACGACGGATGCCGATGTTGGCGCGCATCCGCGGGTCCGGGGCGTACCAGCCGTACATCGCCGCCCGCTGCTCGGGCGTGACCATCTCCAGGGTGAGCTCGTCGTGGTTGCGCAAGAACGTGCCCCACTGGGCTCCGTCGGGGATCGCGGGGGTCGCGGCGAGCACGTCGACGATCGGAGCCGCGCGCTCGTCCCGCAGCGCGTAGTAGAGCATCGGCATGACCGGGAAGTGGAAGCACATCTGGCACTCGGGCGCCTCAGGCGTCCCGAAGTAGTCCACGACGTCGGCCGGCGGCTGGTTGGCCTCGGCGAGCAGGATCCGGCCCGGGTACTCCTCGTCGACCATCGCCCGCAGGCGAGTGAGGAACTCGTGGGTCTTGGGGTGGTTCTCGCCGTTGTGCCCCTCCTCCTCATAGAGGTAGGGGACCGCGTCGAGGCGGAAGCCGTCGATGCCCAGGTCCATCCAGAACCGGACCACCTCGAACATCGCCTGGTGGACCGCGGGGTTCTCGAAGTTGAGGTCGGGCTGGTGGGAGAAGAAGCGGTGCCAGAAGAACTGCCGCCGCACCGAGTCGAAGGACCAGTTGGAGACCTCGGTGTCGATGAAGATGACCCGGGCATCGGTGTACTTGTCGTCCGTGTCGGACCACACGTAGAAGTCGCCGAAGGGGCCTTCAGGGTCGCTACGGCTGGCCTGGAACCAGGCGTGCTGGTCGCTCGTGTGGTTCATGACGAGGTCGGTGATGATCCGGATGCCCCGCGCGTGCGCCTGGGTGATCAGCTGGCGAAAGTCGGGCAGGGTCCCGAACTCGGGCAGGATCGCCGTGTAGTCGGCGATGTCGTAGCCACCGTCACGCAGCGGTGAGGCATAGAACGGGGGCAGCCACAGGCAGTCGACGCCGAGCCACTGGAGGTAGTCCAGGCGGGCCATCAGGCCGTTGAAGTCGCCGGCGCCGGAGCCGCTGGAGTCGCCGAAACCCCGGACGAGCACCTCGTAGAACACGGCCGTCCTGAACCACTCGGGGTCGTGCTTGAGCCCGGGCTGGGAAAGGTTCAGTCCTTGCATGGGCGCTCAGTACCTCCGGACGTGGATGATGTGGACCGGTTCGTTGTCGGCGCCGAGCCGGACGAAGTTCTGGGCGACCCAGTGCCACGACTGGCCGGTCAGGAGGTCATGGGCGACGAACCCCTCGTAGTACTCCAGGCCGAGGGCCCTCATGTCGAGGTGGACCGTCGTGGCCCGGGTCGAGTGGGGGTCCAGGTTGGCGACGACGATGATCGTGTCCTGCGTGCCGTCGGGCAGCACCCGCCGCTTGGAGAAGCACATGACGTTCTCGTCGTCGGCGTGGTGGAAGGTGATGTTGCGCAGCCAGGACAGCGCGGGGTGTGCGCGGCGGATCGCGTTGATCGCTGTGAGGTACCCGGCGAGCG
>JBDTBX010000375.1:0-5693 GCA_039923915.1 Nostocoides sp.
GGCCCGGCTGCCCAAGGCGCTCACCGTGGAGCAGGTGGAGCGGCTGCTCGACGCCGCGTCGGTGGGGGACACCCCCTCCTCGTTACGGGACCGGGCCCTGATCGAGGTGCTCTACGGCGCCGGCGCCCGGATCTCAGAGGCGGTCGGCCTGGACATCGACGACATCGACCTCGAGGAGGGTGTCGTCCGGCTGTTCGGCAAGGGCAGCAAGGAGCGCCTCGTTCCCCTGGGCTCCTACGCGAGGGAGGCTGTCACGGCATACGTCGTCCGGGGCCGTCCGGTGTTCTCCGCCAGGGGCACGGGCACGGCCGCCGTGTTCCTCAACCAGCGCGGGGGCCGGCTGTCACGGCAGGGGGCCTGGGGCGTGCTCCGCGCTGCTGCCGACCGCGCCGACCTCACCGGCCACCTGTCGCCACACACCCTGCGACACTCGTTCGCCACGCATCTGCTCGACGGCGGCGCCGACGTCCGGGTCGTCCAGGAGCTCCTCGGCCACGCGAGCCTGACGACGACCCAGATCTACACCCTCGTCACGGTCCAGCGGCTTCGTGAGGTCTATGCCCAAGCTCATCCGCGAGCCCGCTGATAAGGTCGTCCGCGTCCAAGAGGTGGCGATCAGCGAGATGCTGACCGGCCAGGCCCACCACGTAGGGAGCGACATGGAGTCCGAGGCGATGACGTCGACGGGAGACCCCCGACCGACCGTCACCGAGTCGACCGTGGACGCGTCCGGCAGCCCTGAACGTCTGGCTGCTGACTCGAGGGTTCCTGCGCCGCTGCCCGGGATCGACGCCGAGAGGATCGGGCAGGTCGGGGAGACGGGTCGTCCGATGCCGTCCTTCCCTGTCCCGGTGCCGCTGGCGACCCACGGACCGGCCAGGGTCATCGCCATGTGCAACCAGAAGGGCGGCGTCGGCAAGACGACGACGACGATCAACCTGGGCGCAGCGCTGGCCGAGTACGGCCGCAAGGTGCTCGTCGTCGACTTCGACCCGCAGGGCGCGCTGTCCGTCGGTCTGGGGGTGCCCACGCACGAGCTCGACGTGACGATCTACAACCTGCTCGTCGAGCGTGGCCACGACGTCCACGAGGTCATCCAGCACACCCGTACCGAGGGCCTGGACATCATCCCCGCCAACATCGACCTGTCGGCGGCCGAGGTCCAGCTCGTCGGCGAGGTCGCCCGCGAGCAGATCCTCGCTCGCGTGCTCCGTCCGGTCCTGGACGACTACGACGTCGTCCTCATCGACTGCCAGCCCTCGCTCGGGCTGCTCACCGTCAACGCGCTGACCGCCGCCCACGGCGTCCTCATCCCGCTCGAGTGTGAGTACTTCGCCATGCGCGGCGTCGCCCTCCTCATCGAGACGATCGAGAAGATCACCGACCGGCTCAACCCTCGGCTGCAGATCGACGGCATCCTCGCCACCATGTACGACGGCCGCACGCTGCACGCCAAAGAGGTTGTCGAGAGCGCCGTCCGGCACTTCGGCGACCAGGTCTTCCACACCGTCATCCGGCGCACCGTCAAGTTCCCCGACTCGACCCTTGCTGCTGAGCCGATCACGTCCTACGACTCGGCGCACGCCGGAGCCACCGCCTATCGGCAGCTGGCGCGCGAGCTCATCGCGCGCGGCGACGCGGCCTGACGGCCATGACCGACGCACCTGCCCTCGGACTGTCCGGGGGCGCCCTGACCGTTGCCGAGCCGGCGACCCCCGGCGGCGTCCTCACCAGGCGAACTGCCGAGACGGCCTTCAACGTCCACCTCGACAACTTCGAGGGCCCGTTCGACCTGCTCCTCGGCCTGATCAGCAAGCACAAGCTGGACATCACCGAGGTGGCGCTCGCCCAGGTCACCGACGAGTTCATCATGCACATCCGGGCCCAGCAGGCAGCCGAAACCGAGTGGGACCTCGGGCAGGCCTCGGAGTTTCTGCTCATCGCGGCGACACTGCTCGACCTCAAGGCGGCCCGGTTGCTCCCGCAGTCCGGGCCCCAGGACGAGGAGGATCTGGCCCTCATCGAGGCCCGTGACCTGCTGTTCGCGCGCCTGCTCCAGTACCGTGCGTTCAAGGACATCGCGGCCACGTTCGCCGACCGGATGTCGAGGGCCGGCCGGCGAACCGCGCGACAGGCCGGGCTGGACCCCGAGTTCGCCGCGCTGATGCCCGAGCTCGTCATCGGGGTCACCCCTGAGCAGTTCGCCCGGATCGCCGCGCGGGCCATGGTCCCCAAGCCGACGCCCATGGTCGGGTTGGACCACCTGCACGCCCCCGTCGTGTCGGTGCAGGAGCAGGCCATCCTGCTCGTCGCGCGGCTCCGTCGCGAGCGGATACTGTCCTTCCGGTCCCTCGTCAGCGACGCCGAGAGCACCGTCATCATCGTCGCGAGGTTCCTCGCGGTCCTCGAGCTCTACCGGGACGCCTCGGTGTCCTTCGACCAGGCCGAAGCGTTGGGTGAGCTGACCGTGCGCTGGACCGGCCCCGACGAAGGAGTCGACGGGCCAAGGGAGTTTGACCAAGAAGCTGTAGAAGACGGAGATGCCGATGAGTGACACCGGCCAGATCGATGACGTCGTCGAGCAGGAGATCCAGGTCGCGTTCGACGTGGGCGACTTCCCTGGCGGCATGCGGGGGGCCCTGGAGGCGGTGCTCATGGTCGTCGACCAGCCGATCCCCTCGGTTCTGCTCGCGACCGCCTTGGAGCAGCCGGTCGAGGACGTCGAAGCAACCCTGCGGGCGATGGAGGCCGACTACGCCGGCGACGCCCGCGGCTTCACCCTCCGGCTCGTCGGGGGTGGCTGGCGGGTCTACAGCCGGGCCGACTACGCGCCGGTCGTGGAGAAGTTCCTGCTCGACGGGCAGCGGGCCACGTTGTCACAGGCGTCGCTGGAGACGCTCGCCGTCATCGCCTACCGGCAGCCGATCTCGCGATCGCGCGTCAGTGCCGTACGCGGCGTCAACATCGACGGTGTCGTGCGCACTCTGCTCACCCGCGGGCTCATCGAGGAGGTCGGCCAGGACGAGCACTCGACGGCCACCCTCTACGGCACGACCGAGTTCTTCCTCGAGCGGCTCGGCCTCAACACCCTGGACGACCTGCCCGCCCTGGCTCCCTACCTGCCCGAGGTCGACGCGCTCGACGAGCTGGCCGAGCAGGGGCGCTGGTGACCCCGCCCCGCCGCCGAGAGGGCGGCACCGGTCGCTCCCGCAACCCCAACCAGGGCGTGGGCGGTCCGCAGCGCAAGGTCACCGACCGCGGTGGTGCCAAGGGCCGGTCCGGCGGCGGTGGTCGGCTCGCACCGAAGCCACCCAGCCGCCCCGACGTCGACGTCCACGACGCCGACGGGATCCGGCTGCAGAAGGTGCTCGCGGCCGCCGGCATCGGCTCGCGGCGGGTCTGCGAGAACCTGATCACCGAGGGTCGCGTCGAGGTCGACGGCCAGGTCGTCACCGAGCTCGGCGTTCGGATCGACCCCGCCCGTCAGGTCGTGCACGTCGACGGCGAACGGGTCCAACTCGATTCCAACCGGGTCTACCTCGCCTTCAACAAGCCGCTCAACGTCGTCACCTCGATGAACGACGACCTGGGCAGGATCGACATCGGCGACTACCTCCAGGGCCGCAAGGAGCGACTCTTCCACGTCGGGCGGCTCGATGCCGACACCGAGGGACTGCTGCTGCTCACCAACGACGGCGAGCTGGCCAACCGACTCCAGCACCCGGCATACGGCGTGCTCAAGACCTACCTTGCCGAGGTCCGCGGGCCCATTCCCCGGGACCTCGGCAAGCGGCTGCGCGCGGGTGTCGAGCTCGAGGACGGACCGGTCGCGGTCGACTCGTTCCGGCTCGTCGACAGCCGGCCGGGCAAGGCTCTCGTCGAGGTGGTTCTGCACGAAGGCCGCAAGCACATCGTGCGACGGCTGCTGGACGCCGTCGGCTACCCGGTGCTCAGCCTGGTTCGGACCCAGGTCGGGCCGGTCATGCTCGCCGACACCAAGCCCGGCAAGTGGCGCTCCCTCACCAAGGACGAGGTCGCAGCTCTCTACAAGGCAGCGGGGCTGTGACGACGCAGGTCCACATCATCGGGACCGGGCTGATCGGGGCGAGCCTCGGGATCGCGCTGACCCGCGCCGGGTATGCCGTGTCGCTGGCCGACCAGTCACCGACCTCCGCCGCCCTGGCGCAGGACCTCGGTGCCGGGTCGATCCGCGTGCAGGACGCACCCGACATCGTCGTGGTCGCCACGCCGCCCGACGTGACGGCCGGAATCGTGGCGCGGGCTCTTGCCGACTGGCCCAGCGCCGTCGTGACCGACGTGGCGTCGGTCAAGGGGACGGTGCTCAGGTCCCTCCAGGACGCCGGCGCCGACACGAGGCGCTATGTCGGGGCGCATCCGATGGCCGGCCGCGAACGCTCCGGCGTGGTCGCGGCTCGCGGTGACTTGTTCGAGGGCCGGGCGTGGGTCGTGGCGCCCGCGCCGGACTCGTCGGCTGCCGCAGTGGCAGTCGTCGAGGCGCTCGGTCGCGCCGTCGGCGCTGCCGTCATCCGCCTGGACCCCACCGCCCACGACGCGGCGGTTGCTGCCGTGTCGCACGTGCCCCAGGTGGCGGCCAGCCTCGTCGCGGCGCGGCTCGAGGGCTTGTCGGACCAAGCAGTGGGTCTTGCCGGCCAGGGCCTACGCGACGTGACCCGGATCGCGGCGAGCGACCCGCACCTGTGGACCCAGATCCTCGCCGCCAACGCGCTGGCCGTGCGCAACGTCCTCGCTGCGTTGGGCGACGACCTCGCGGACGTGGTCGGGGCCCTCGACGCGCTCATCGCCGACCCGGACGGGCCGGCCGGGGGAGCACGGGCCGTCCTGGCCAGGTCGATCGCTGCGGGCAACGCCGGTCAGGCCAGGATTCCGGGCAAGCACGGCGGCGCGCATACGGCATACACGCCGGTGGTCGTCCTCGTCCCCGACCGCCCGGGTGAGCTCGCGCGGCTGCTCCACGACGTGGGGGCGGCCGGGGTCAACCTCGAGGACCTGCACCTGGAGCACGGGATGGGGCAACCGTTCGGACTGGCCGAGATCATGGTCGTGCCCGGGGCGGTGGGGCAGCTCGGCACAGCCCTCCAGGCGCGCGGCTGGCGGTTGCACGCCTGACCGGCCACTACTCTTGCGCCTCGTGATCATCGCCATCGACGGACCCAGCGGGACGGGCAAGTCCAGTGTGTCCAAGGCCGTGGCCCGCGAACTCGGCATCGGCTTCCTGGACACCGGGGCCATGTACCGGGCGCTCACCTGGTGGTGCCTCGACCAAGGGATCGATCTCACCGACCGTGATGCGGTCGTCGCCGCGGCCGATGCAATGCCGCTCGTGCAGGGCAGCGACCCGAGCCACCCCACCGTCGTGATGACCGGCGTGGACATCAGCGAGGCGATCCGGTCGACCGAGGTGACCACGGCCGTCACCGCGGTGGCGACGCACCCGCGTGTGCGACCCGTCCTCCAGCGCCGGCAGCGCGAGGCGATGGTGGCGATCGCCCGCGAGACCGGGGGAGTGGTGGCTGAGGGGCGCGACATCACGACCGTCGTGGCTCCTGATGCCGACGTGCGCGTGCTCCTCACCGCCAGCGAGGAGGCTCGCCTGCGCCGACGCTCCACCGAGCTCCACGGCGATGCCGACGCCAATTCCGTTGCAAGAACAC
>JBDTBX010000376.1:0-7912 GCA_039923915.1 Nostocoides sp.
CTCGTGAGGCGCACGTGACCGCGCTGGCCGACGAGGCCGTCGCGACCGTCCTGCCCGCCCCGCCCAACGCCGTCCCTGACGTCTCCCTGCTGGGCGTCGCGCCCACCGACGCCGATGCGCTCGCGGCATACGGACAACGGCTCGCCCGGGTCGGGCAGGCCATGGACGTCGCCGAGCAGCGGTATGCCGCGGCGCTGGCTGCCCGGTCCGACCTGGCCGCCCGGCTGGCGGCCGCCCAGGTCAAGGCCGACGCCCTCGGCGTTGCCAAGCAGCCCGACGTGCTGGCCGCCGGGCGGCAGGCCCAGGCCCTGCTCGACCGCAGGCCCACGCCCGTCGCGGTGGCCGAGCACCTCCTCGCCGCCTACGTCGCGTGGGTCGAACTCGAAGGGCAGGCGACGCCGGTGGCGCGCGGACGAAGGAGCACCCCATGACGTGCGAGCAGCCCGGGTGCACCGGAACGATCGTGGACGGCTACTGCGACGTGTGCGGGATGGCGCCGGCCGAGCCGGCCACGGTGGCCATGGCAGCTCCCGACCCCGCGTCCGGCAAGGGGAAGGCGTCGACAGCGAAGACTGCCGCGTCCTCTGCCCCGCCGCTCGCCGTCGACGGCACCCGCTGCGCCCAGCCGGGGTGCGCGGGCACGATCGCCGACGGCTACTGCAATGTCTGCGGCACCCCCGGGGGCACCGGAGCGACCGCCTCTGGGGGGCGATCCGGGGCCGCGGGCCTGGACGGGGCCGGCTCGAGCGCGACCACCTCGCACCGCATCCAGTCGGCGGCCATCGGCTCGCGGCGGGCCGGCTCCGGGTCCACGGCCACCCGTCGCGTCGGGTCGACCCGAACCCGCGCCGCCCGGCTCGGTGCCGGGATCACGACGATCCCGCCGGCCCCGACCGTCGACCCGGCCAAGGCCGTCCAGACCAACCCGTCCGTCCCTGAGGACAAGCGCAACTGCCCCAATTGTGGTGCGGCAGTCGGCCGTTCGATAGATGGCCGACCCGGGAGGCCGGAGGGGTTCTGCCCCAAGTGCGGCACCGCATACAGCTTCACGCCCAAGCTCAAGGCTGGCGATCTCGTCGCCGGTCAGTACCTCGTCGCCGGGGCACTCGCCCACGGCGGGCTCGGCTGGATCTATCTCGCGCGCGACCGCAACGTCTCGGACCGCTGGGTAGTGCTCAAGGGCCTGCTCAACTCCGGCGACAAGGACGCGCTGGCCGCGGCCATCGCCGAGCAGCGATTCCTCGCCCAGGTCGAGCACCCGAGCATCGTGGAGATCTACAACTTCGTCACCCACGACGAGGCGGGCTACATCGTCATGGAGTATGTCGGCGGTGAGTCGCTCAAGGGGCTGCTCAAGGAGCGGATGCGCGCGCACGGCGGCAGCTATGACCCGTTCCCCGTCGACCAGGCCCTCGCCTACATCGTCGAGATCCTGCCCGCGTTCCAGTACCTCCACGACCTCAGCCTCGTCTACTGCGACTTCAAGCCGGACAACCTGATCCAGGTCGGCGACGCGGTCAAGCTCATCGACCTCGGCGGCGTGCGGCGGCTCGATGACGAGGAGTCCGCGATCTACGGGACGGTCGGCTACCAGGCCCCCGAGGTCGCCCAGTCCGGGCCGCAGGTCGCCTCCGACATCTACACGATCGGGCGAACTCTCGTCGTGCTGACGATGGAGTTCCGCGGCTACCAGTCGACCTACCTGACCTCGCTGCCCGACCCCGCGACGACCCCGGTGTTCCGCGACCACGACTCGTTCTACTGGCTCGTCGCCAAGTGCTGCGCCACCGATCCGGCCGACCGGTTCGCCTCCGCCGACGAGCTGCGCTCGCAGGCGCTCGGGGTGCTCCGCGAGGTCGTCGCCGCCCGCACCGAGGGCACGAGCCTGACCTCCGCCGCCTCGGTGAGCTTCACGACGCCCGCCGTGTCGACTGCCCGGATCGACTGGGACCAGCTACCGGGGCTTCGCCCAGACACCACCGACCCCCAACACCCCTGGCTGGTCAGCCTCGCCCCGGGCGACCCGCAGGAACGGCTCGCCGACCTCGGCAAGGCACCCGAGACCACCGCTGAGGTGCTCCTCGCGCGTGGCGCCGAGTACCTCCTCATGCGGAACCCGGCCGAGGCCAAGGAGCGCTCCCGCCAGCTGCTGACCCTCGACCCCTGGGACTGGCGGGCGCTCTGGCTGCACGGTCTCGCCTCGCTCCAGACCTCGGACTGGGCCGACGCGCAGGCGGCCTTCAATGCGGTGTACCAACAGGTGCCCGGCGAGCTCGCACCCAAGCTGGCGCTCGCCGTAGCCTGTGAGGCCGGCGGCCAGGGCGACGTCGCGGAGGGCTTGTATCGCACGTGTGCCCAGACCGATGCGGCCTACGTCGCACCCGCGGCGTTCGGCGTCGCCCGGATCCGGGCTGCCGCTGACGACACCGACGGCGCGGTCCGCGCGCTCGATCTCGTGCCGTCGACGAGCCGCGGCTACGGCGAGGCCCGACGCCTGCGCGCCGACGTGTTGTTGGCAGGCTCCGGCACGGATCTCGGACGGCTCAACCAGGCCTTCCAGAGTGTCGACGGCGTTCGGCTCGATACGGTCGAACGCGAGGGCCTCACCGCCCGGATCCTGGAGAAGGCGCTCGCCATCGTCGGCCAGGTCGGTCCCCAGCCCGAGACGGTCGGCCCGTATGCCGCACGCGACGCCCCCCTCCGGTCCGGGCTGGAGGGCAGCTATCGGGCGCTGGCCCGCGAGGCGCGGACCCGCCAAGAGCGGATCGCGCTGGTCGACAAGGCCAACGAGGTGCGCCCGTGGACCCGGACGTGACCGAGGTGGCCGTCCCGGCTCACGCCACCTGCCCGTCATGCGGCGAGCCGTTGGCCGGCGGCGCCAAGTTCTGCGAGGCGTGCGGGGCGAGCGTCGAGGCTGTCTCGGCGATGCCGGCGACGGGTGTCGAATCGCCGCCGGCTCGTCCCGGTCTGGACGAGCAGAGCCCGATCAGCACGCCGACCGCCCGGGGACTGGGTGCGGGGAAGCTGGGGTCGGCCGCGGTAGCGGCCCCGAGGGCTTGCGCCGAGTGCGGTTCCCCTGTCGGCGACGACGGCTACTGCACGGTCTGCGGGTCCAAGGCGCCGTCCGAGCGCGACCACTTCGAGCTGGCGCCCGCCCCCTGGGTGGCCGGGGTGTGCGACCGCGGGATCAGGCACGACCGCAACGAGGACGCGATGGCCCTGTTCGCCGAGCCCTCGCAGGGCAGCCGGGCAGTCCTCGTCGTCTGCGACGGCGTGTCCAACTCCGACGGCTCCGACGTCGCCTCCCTGGCAGCGGTGACCGCGGCGCTGGAGGTGCTCCGACCCCCGCTGCCCAAGGGGATCGGCGGCACGGCCAGCGCCGACGCGGCGGCGGCGAAGGTCCTGACGACCGCGGCCGACGCCGCCAACACCGCCGTCATCGCCCACGCCGACCCCTCGTCGCCACGACCGGCGTCGTGCACCTTCGCCGTGGGACTGGTCGACGGCTCGACGGTCCGCAGCGCGATCATCGGCGACTCCCGCGTCTACGTGCTGCCCGACAAGGGTCGTGGGAGCCAGTTGCTGCCCGACGACTCGATGGCCCAGGCGCTCATCGCCGCGGGGCACCCGCGTGAGGAGGCGGAGTCCTCACCGCAGGCCCACGCCATCACCAAGTGGCTCGGTTCGGACAGCCCCGACATCGTGCCGCGCGTCGCCACCGTGACGATGGACCGGCCCGGCTGGCTGCTCGTCTGCTCCGACGGCCTGTGGAACTACGCGTCCGACCCGGAGGCGCTGCGCGCCCGCGTCGACGCCGCCGGAACGACCGAGCCGCTGGCGCTCGCCTCGGCCCTCGTGGCCTGGGCGATCGAACAGGGCGGTCAGGACAACATCACCGTCGCACTCGCCCGGCTCGGCCCGCTGGCCGTGGGGCAGAATGCGCCCGTGGCCCAGAATGGAACCGATGAGGAAAGGCAGGTCCATGGCTGAGTTCACCGCAACGGTCTACCAGAACGAGTTCCTCCCCGACGGTGGCACCGACGTCAACGCCATCGTGTCGGTGACCTGCGTGCGGGCCGGCACGGCCGGGCAGGGCGGGTCCGCCGCTGCCGGCGAGATCATCATCATCGACACGTCCGGTTCGATGGGTGTCGAGTCGATGGGGGCCGCCAAGCAGGCGGCCACGGCAGCGCTGGCCGAGATCGTCGACGGAACCTACTTCTCCGTCGTGTCCGGCAACGGGGCCGCGTTCCTCGTCTACCCCGCCGTGTCGAGCGGCCCGGGCATGGTCCGGATGAACGGCAGCACCCGGGCCGAGGCGTCTGCGGCGGTGGCGCAGCTGCGTGCAGCGGGAGGGACCGTCATCAGCACGTGGCTGGACCTCGCCGGAACCCTGTTCGCGTCCGTGCCCGAAGTGCAGCAGCGGCACGCCATCCTGCTCACCGACGGCGAGAACAACGAACGCTCCGGCGTGCTCCAGCAGGCCATCGACCGCGCCACCGGCTACTACCAGTGCGACTGCCGGGGCATCGGCGTGGACTGGAAGGTCGCCGAGATCCGGCCGATCGCCCAGGCTCTGCTCGGCACGATCGACATCATCCCGGGCCCGGCCGGGCTGCGCGCGGAGTTCGAGGCGATCATGCGCACCGCCATGTCCCGAGGTGTTGCGGATGCCGAGCTGCGGGTCTGGGCTCCTCAGGGCTCCCGGGTCGTGTTCGTCAAGCAGGTGTCACCGACGGTCGAGGACCTCACCGGCAGGCGGGCCGTCCTCAATGACCTCACCGGTGGCTATCCCACGGGCGCCTGGTCCGACGAGTCGCGTGACTACCATGTCGCGATTCGGCTGGCAGCAAAGGCGATCGGCCAGGAGCAGCTCGCTGCCCGCGTCCAGGTCGTCGTCGGTGGCGAGGTCAAGGCTCAGGGCCTGGTCAAGGCGAAGTGGTCCGACGACTCGGCGCTCACCACGCGGATCGACCAGCAGGTGGCCCACTACACCGGCCAGGCCGAGTTGGCTGAGGTCATCCAGGAAGGCCTGGCCGCCAAGGCGGTCGGCGACGAGGAGACCGCCACCATCAAGCTCGGGCGCGCGGTGCAGCTCGCCGCCGAGACAGGCAACGACGAGGCGACGGCCAAGCTGCGCAAGGTCGTCGACGTCCAGGACGCCGACACGGGCACCGTCCGGCTCAAGCGCGCGGTCGAGAAGGCCGACGAGATGGCCCTGGACACTGCCTCGACGAAGACCACCCGGGTCCGCAAGTCATGACCTGCCCCCACGGGCATGAGTCGGAGGCCACCGACTACTGCGACACCTGCGGCGCCGCCATGGACGCCGGTGCGACGATGACGTCGCTGCCCGTGCTGTCTACGGATCGGACCGACGCACCGTCTGCGGCTCCGGCGCCCACCCCCGCCGCCCCGGCCCAGGGTGAGGCGGCCGACTCCGCCGCGAGACCATGCCCCAACTGTGGTTTCCCCAACGCTCCCGATGCCTTGTTCTGCGAGGTCTGCGGCTACGACCACACGACCGGAACCCTGCCGCGCAGCGCCAGGGCCGAGGACCTGATCCCGGCCGCCGCTCCAGCGACCGAGGTGGCGCAGGCGAACACCTCCACGGACCTCGCGACACCCTGGGTGGCCGAGTTGTGGATCGACCCGGCGTGGTATGCCGCACAGGGCAGCCCCGACCCGCTGCCCAGCCAGGCGCCGCCGGCCGTCTTCGCCCTGCGCAACACCTCGCTGCTCATCGGCCGTGCGTCGACGAGCCGCGGCATCCATCCCGACATCGACTGCGGTGTCGACAACGGTGTGAGCCGGCGACAGGCACAGCTGACGACCGACGGCAGCCGCTGGTGGGTGGAGGACCTCGACTCGGCCAACGGCACCTACATCGGTGACGCCGTCGGCGACCTCCCCACGAAGTCCATCCCGGCGGGTCAGAAGCGCGAGGTCGACGCCGACGACCGGATCTATCTGGGTTCCTGGACCCGCATCGTGCTCCGACCCTCCAGCCCCGACGAGATCTCAGCGCTGGCCTGACCCGACCGTGGACCGGTCACGGTGTCCACCCATCGGTGGTGCCGGTCCATCCCGTAAGCCGCGAGGCTGGGGCCATGGATGAGGTGATCCGGACGGTTCACCGGTGAGGCATCGGTCAGGACCTACCTGATCAGGGCCCTCCAGAAGCTCGGGGTGGCCGACCGCACGGCCGCCGTCACCGCGGCATACGGACGGGGCCTGATCGACCTGCCCCGCTGAGCACGAGGCCGTGCCCGAAGGCGAACAACGGATCGCCCAGGCCGGGCACGTCCGGAGAGTGGCGCCGGACCTGCTCCATCGACCGGGGCAAGTCGAAGGGCAGTTTCCCTTGCGCGGCAACGGTCCCGGTGATCGCGTCGACGTATGCCGCGTCACTCGTACCGAAGGACCCGGTCAGTGCCGCCGCGATCGGGACCAGTGGGGTGAGCACGGCCGGGCGGTCCAGCGTGACGTCGAGGACGAGGGGGCAGCGGTCGGCGATGCGCGTCATCCGCGCTACGAAGCCCGGCGGGAAGTCGAGGGAGCCCTGATGGAACAGCGCCTCGAGGAAGAGGTCCAAGCGTGGCTCGAACGGCGCCGCGACACGGACAACGGCAAGCTCGGCCTCCTCTGGCGTCCCGACCCGCAGGCCGAGCCTGGCCACGGCGTCATCGGTGAGTCCTTCGGCATACACGAGAGGCTGCCCGGTCAGGGGCAGCACGGCATGGTTGTTGGTCAGCACGGTGACCGACTTCGACTGGGCTCGGCGCCCAGCCCTCCGGAAGGCTGCTGAGCCGACGATCGACGCAGCAGCCTCCTCGTCGACGAACGGGTTGTCGAACAGGCCCAGCCGGAACTTGACGGCGAGCAATCGACGGGCTGACTCATCGATCCGGGCCTCGGTCACCCTGCCCGAGGCGAGGAGGTCGAGCAGCACCTCCACGCACTCCTCGCCGCCGAACTGGTCGATGCCTGCAGCCAGGAGCAACTCCATCCGGCCGGCGGGATCGAGGTTCTCGACGCCCCAGGCCCGGGCGGGCAGCACCTGGTTACCGACGTGGTTGTCATTGATCAGCTCCCAGTCGGAGAGGACGACGCCGTCGAAACCGAGCTGACCGCGGAGCAGATCGGTGACCACCTCCCGGCTGAAGCCGAAGCCGACCTCAGGAATGGCGATACCGCCGAGAGTGAGCCCGACCGGCATTCCGTAGTACGGCATGATCGCCGAGGTTCCGGCCTCGATGGCCGGGGGGAACGGCGCCAGGTGGTCGTCCTCGCAGCCGCCGTCGTAGACCTGCTCGCGGCCGTAGGGGAAGTGGGCGTCCTCGCCGTCCTTCTGCGGTCCACCACCGGGGAAGTGCTTCGTCGTGCACGCAACCGACGTCGGTCCGAGCGCATCTCCTTGGAAACCTTGAAGATGGGCGACGGCCAACAGGCTGACCAGCGCCGGATCCTGCCCGAAGGTCCCGGACTGCCGGGCCCACCGGGGCTCGGTCGCAAGGTCGACGGTCGGGTGGAGGGCGGCCCGGATGCCGACGGCCACATACTCCTGCCGGGCGATGTCGGCGAACTCACGGACCGCCTCCGGGTCCCGCAGGGCGGCGAGCCCCAGGTGCTCGGGCCACTGCGAGAACGCCCCCGCCGCGAACGAGGCCCCGGCATTCTCGATGAAACCGTGCCGTGGATCAGTCGAGACGGTGATGGGTATGCCGTGCGGGGACCGTTCGGCAATGGCCTGGAGAGCGTTCTGCCACCGTGCCGCGAGCCGGGCATCGCCGAGCCGGTGGACGTTGAAGTGGTTCAGGTGCTTGACCAGCACCACCTCCGACGTTGCCGACTTCGAGATCGCGCCGGCCGACTCGACCACCTCGCCCTCCGCCCCGGCCTCGATGACGGT
>JBDTBX010000377.1:0-3240 GCA_039923915.1 Nostocoides sp.
CGGCTGCCGCGGAAGCCGGCAGCGCCGCGACCAAGGCGCCCGACCCGACGCCGGCGATCGCCATGTTGACCAGAGCCTGCGCGGTCGTGGCGTGGAAGGGCAGCCAGAGGAGGTAGCCGATGCCGACGAGGCAGCACGCGACCATGAGCGCCCGCCGGACACCGAGCACTCGGGCCGTCAGGGGGAGGGTGAAGGCGCCGATGGCCAAGGTGATGACGTAGACACCGATGAGGGTCGACACGAACGAAGAGGACGCGCCGAGACCGTAGCCGCGCTGGGCCGGGTCGGCCTGGGCGTAGGTCGACAGCGGGATCTGGCCACCCAGCACCGGGATCCCGAAGAGGAACGCGGTGAGCTGGACCGGCCACTGGGTCGGCCGGGCCAGGAGCTTCACGTCGATGATCGGCTCGGCCAGACCTGCCTCGAAGCGCCAGAACGGGACGATCGCCGCCAGGCCGACGAGCACGAGCAGCCAGCCGGTCATGCTGGCCACCCCCTGCACCCGGATGACGACGAGCCCGGCCATGACGAGCCCGAGCACGACGGTGACCAGAGCGAGGCCACTCCAGTCGATCCCGCCCGTCGACTCGCCACGGGCGTCCTCGATGCCGAACAGGACGACGAAGAACACGGCCGTGACGACGATGGCGGGCAGCATGAGGACGACGCTCATCGAGGTCCCGTCGACGAGGGCCCCGCTCGTGAGGGCACCGACGATGACGGCCAGCTCCAGGGCCCCGACCAGGACGGCCGCGCCTCGACGGGTGAGCAGCTCCTGGCGCCCAGAGCCGCGGGTCCGCCGGTGGATGATCGCGATCTCGAGCGGCAGCCACACGACGTACGCACCCTGCACGGCCCAGCCGATGAGGAACGTCCAGAAGCTCGGGGCGACGGCCAGCACCCACGACCCCAGGGCTGTGACCGCCGTCGAGAGGAGAAGGACCTTCTTGTGCCCGATCAGGTCGCCGAGCCGAGCGAGGAACGGGACGCAGAGCGCCGAGACGATGAGCTGGGCTGCCTCGAACCAGTTGACGTCGCCCTCGGGGATGCTCAGGTGTTTGGCGATCTGCGGATAGATCGGCGTGTAGTAGCCCTGCAGCACACCGCTCGCGACCTCGACGCAGACGAGGAAGCCGACGATGGCGGCCAGGCTGCGAGCCGTCGTGCGGGTGCGCGCGGAGACCGACATGTCAGGCCACCTTCTCGAGAAGTCGCCGGTACCAGACGATCCCGGAGTGGAAGTCGTCGAGCCGGAGGTGCTCGTCGTAGGAGTGGATCGACCCGCGCTGTTCCTTGCTCATCCGGAAGGGCGCGAAGCGATACACGCGCTCGCAGATCGCCGTGAAGAAGCGGCTGTCGGTGGCTGCCATCATCACGTAGGGGGAGGGGATCGCGTCCGGGAAGATCTCCGCGATGGTCGTCTCGATGAGGTCGTATGCCGCGTCGCCGACCCAGGGGGACACGGGGCTCGGCTCGTTGGCGTCCTCGACGTCGATGCGAATGCCCGTGTCCCGCATGGCCTTGCGGATGTGCCTGACGACACCGTCAACGCTGTCGCCCACCATGACCCGGACGTTGAGGCCCGCCCGGGCGGACGACGCGATGACGTTGGCTGCCGGCGCCCCGGACAAGGTGGTGACGGCGACGGTCGTGCGGGTCATCGCGGCCGGCTCCGGCCCGGCCGCGATCAGGGCTCGGGTCACCCCCGGCCGGAGCCGCCCGGCGTTGGCCATGACGGCGCCGAGAGCCTTGGGTGCGTGGGGCGCCAGGCGTCGCAGCAGCTCAATCGTCGGGGCCGGTAGGCGCGCCGCGAACGGCGCCTTCTCGATGCGCAGGATGGCTCGGGCGATGCGCACTGTCGGGCCGTTCCTGGCCGGAGTCGAGGCATGTCCGCCCCGTCCGTCGGCAGTGAGCGTGAGCGTCGTCGTGCCCTTCTCGGTCACGCCGACGACGCCCACTGGGGGCAGCACGCCGGGGAAGGCCTGCCCGGCGATCGCGCCCCCCTCGTCGATGACGAACCACGGTCGCACCCCACGGGTCCTCAGTTCTTCGACAGCCGCCGGCGCGCACCGACCGGACACCTCTTCGTCGGCGCCGAAGGAGAGCCAGATGTCCTGTGCTGGAACGAAATCAGACTCGAGCAGCCGCTCGACTGCCTCGCAGATCGCGACGAGGCAGCCCTTGTCGTCCAGGGTGCCACGGCCCCACATCGCGCCGTCGACGACGTCGGCGGAGAAGGCGGGGTGCTGCCAGGGCGCGGACTCGTCGACGGGCACGACGTCGAGGTGGGCCATCAGGACGACCGGTCGCTCCGCACTCCGGCCCTGCCAGTGGAAGAGCAGTCCGTGCCGGTCGATCGGGGTCAGGTCCAGCCGCTGATGAAGCTGGGGAAAGTGGGTCCGCAACACCTCGTGCAGGGCGTCGAACGGTGCCGGATCAATCGTCGTCGGGTCGGCGTTCGCGATCGTCGGGAGGCGCACAGCGGCCTGTAGCGCAGCGTCGGCGCGGTCCATGGCGGCGTGGCTACCGCGCCGGCCCGACGAGGGACGTCAGGTCGGTGCAGCCCGCCCCGTGAGGGCATCGCGCCAGCTCGCCATGCCCCCCGCGGTCACGGCCGCCAGCACCGCGTGGGCGATCGCACGACTGACGCAGTCGGCGGCGGCCGCCTGGAGCTCGACGACGCCGAGCGGCCCCGCCGGCGCTGGTCGGTCGCCCGTGGCGAGGGCGAACAGGGTGTCGCCGTCGTAGGCCGTGTGCACGGGGTTGACGGCGCGGGCGATCCCGTCGTGGGCGATGTCGGCGAGCTTGGCGCACTCGGCCTTGGTGAGCGTCGCGTCGGTCGCGACGACCCCGATCGTCGTGGCCTGACCTGCCACCAAGGCGGCGATCCCTTCGGTGCGCGCGGCAAGGAACGCCGCCAAGCGGCCCGGGTCGACGGGCGGCAGGTCGAAGAACTCCTCGTCGACGCCGAGCCGGGCTCCGAGAATCTCGCCGGTCGCCAGATCGAAGGGCGACCCCACCGCGTTGCACGCGACGAGGGCAGCAACCGTCGCGCCGGACGGCAGGACCGCGCTGGCAGAGCCGATCCCGCCCTTCAACCCACCAGCCCGGGCACCGGTCCCGACGCCGACCGTTCCTTGCTCGATCGGCCCGGAACTGGCTGCGGCACAAGCGGACTCACCGTCCGAAGGCGCCGGGTGGTTGGTCCAGACGCCGGCCCGACCGAGGTCGAAGAGGATC
>JBDTBX010000378.1:0-4962 GCA_039923915.1 Nostocoides sp.
TCGACGATCCGGGCCGCGTTGGTGGCCGGGTCGGCGAGCGCGACCGGCACGGTGCAGGCTGCGACGCGGGCGAAGCCGTGCCGATAGATGTTGCGGAAGTCCGGGGTGCGAGCGGCCACGATCCCGAGTCTGTCAGATCCGGTGTGGGGGCCTGGTCCGCGCTCGCCATGGAGGTGATCCATCGCGTCGGGCCGCGTCCGATCACCTCTACCCGTGGAGGCGCGGGGCGCGCCTCATCCGCGGGTCGTCCGTTGACTACCCGCGCCGGAGCTCCTGGAGGGCCCAGGAGTTGCCATCGGGGTCGCTGAAGTAGGCGTACTTGACGCCGCCCATGTCGCTCACGTCGGAGATGTCGACGCCCCGGTCCGAGATCTCGGCACGGGCCGCGGCGATATCGTCGACGACCAGGTGGATGCCCTGGACACGCGGAGCGTCCGGGTCGCCCATACCCACTCCGATGGCCACCGAGCAGGCCGACCCCGGCGGCGTCAGCTGGACGATCCGCATGCCGTTGCCGGGCTGGACGTCGTGGTCGAGGTGAAAGCCGACCTGATCGACGTAGAACGCGATGCTTCGGTCGACGTCGGAGGTGGGCAGGGGGATCAGTTCGAGTCGCATGTCCATGGAATACTCCTTCAGCTGGTCGGCACGGGTTGCTCGGCCCTGGCCAGGGAGACCGGGACCCCGTTCATCACTGCGTTGGCCCCTACCCGGTCGACCACCTTCGGGTCGGTAAGGTCGTTGACGCTGGCGCCGGGCAGGGCCGTGGCGTTGCCCAGACGTACGCCCTTCCGGTTGTGGCCGTAGCCGTGCGGCAGGCTCACGACGCCGACCATCATGTCATCCGACGCGGCCACCTCCACGTCGACCGACCCGGCGGCCGACGCCACCCGGACGTACTCGCCACCTTGTATGCCGCGCGCCGCCAGGTCGTCCGGGTGTGCCAGCAACTGGTGGCGGGGGCGACCCTTGGTGAGGCGGACCTGGTTGTGCAGCCACGAGTTGTTGTCTCGTTGGTGCCGGCGGCCGACGAGGAGCAGATCGCGGCCCTGCTCGAGCGCCGCCGAATCCCCCTGTGCCAGAAGCTCCTTGGCGCGGGGAAGGTCGTCAAGAACGATCGGTGACGCGAGGTCGACGAGGTGCGTGTCGTTCTGCAGGCGGTCGGGCAGCTGGCCCTCGACCAGCGGGCCGAGGTCACGACCGCCCGGCGTGGCGGCGAGTTGCTTGACCGACAGCCCGGCGGGGCTGAGCCGGAGGAGGGCATCGATCTGCTGGGCTGGCGAGAGCCGGAGCCGAGCCTCGGTCGCGACCCGGTCCGGGAGGTCCTTGATCGCGCCGATCACGTTGCTGCCATTGGCTCTTCGGCTGCGGTCAGCCAGCGCCAGGGCCAGATCGCGATAGATCTCCCAGTCGTGCCGCGCGTCGTCGGGCCGGCCGTAGAGAGCGCTGGAGAAGCGCGCCGTGTTGCGGACTGCGAAGGCGTGGAAGATGAGGTCGTAGTGGTCCCGCTCGAGCGGTCCGGTCGGCGGCAGGATGACGTCGGCATGACGGGTCGTCTCGTTGACATAGAAGTCGACCGACACCATGAAGTCGAGCCCGGCGAGGGCAGCATCGAGGTGCTGGCCGCCCGGCGTAGAGGAGACCGGGTTGCCGGCCATCGTCACGAGCGCCCGGACCTGGCCCACGCCCGGCGTCGTGATTTCCTCGGCCAGGGTCGCGACCGGCAGCTCACCGCCGAACTCGGGCAGGCCGCGGACCCGGCTGCGCCACGCGCCAAGGTGTCCCTTGCCCAGGATCCCGCGACCCACGAGGTCGATCGCCGGCGTCGGGAAGCAGACTCCACCCTCGCGGTCGAGGTTGCCGGTCAGGGCATTCAGCGCGTGAATTGCCCACTGGCACAATGACCCGAAGGCCTGGGTCGAGACGCCGAGCCGACCGTAGGCCGCAGCCGCGCGGGCGCCGGCGAAGTCGCGGGCAGTGCGCCGAATGACGTCGGCGGGCACCCGGCAAACTGACTCGACCGCTTCCGGCGTGAAGTCGGTGACGGCCTCTTGGACCGTTTCGACCCCGCGAACGTAGGCCGCGGGCCGGGTGAGGTGCTCGGCGAACAGGACGTTGAGCATCGCCAGGAGGAGGAGCGCGTCGGTGCCGGGGCGGACGAAGTGGTGCTCGTCGGCGACCTTGGCCGTCTCGGTGCGGCGCGGGTCGAAGACGACCATCCGGCCCCCGCGCGCCTTGAGCTCGCGGAGCCGGCCGGGGAAGTCGGGGACGGTCATGATCGAGCCGTTGGAGGCCATCGGGTTCCCGCCCAGGACAAGGAAGTACGCGGTCTTGTCGATGTCGGGAATGGGGATGAGGAACTGGTGGCCGTAGAGCAGCAGGGACATGAGCTGGTGCGGGAGCTGGTCGACCGAGGTGGCGCTGTAGGTGTTCTTGGACTTGATGGCTCGGACGAAGCTCACGCCGTGGGTGAGTGCGCCGAGGCTGTGGACGTTGGGGTTGCCGAGATAGACGGCGACGGCATCGCGGCCGTGTTCGGTCTGGATGGCCGAGAGCCGGTCGGCGACGAGCTCGATCGCCTCTGGCCAGTCGATGGTCACCCACTCCTCACCGACCCGCCTCACCGGCTGGCGCAGGCGGTCGAGATCTTCGTGGAGGTCTTGCAGCGCAAAAGCCTTGGGGCAGATGTGGCCCCGCGAGAGCGGGTCGGCCTCGTGTCCGCGCATCGACACGATCTGGGTGCCCTGGAGCTGCACCTCCAAGCCACACATCGCCTCGCAAAGCACGCAGGTGATGTAGCGGGTCTGCGGGGCGTCGTCGCTCATGGGCGCAAGGCTACGTCGGGCCGCCAACCCGCCCAGCTCCCTGGGTTCCCAACTGCCCCATTGCCACCGTCCACACCGTGGCGATCGGGCGGTTGTGGACACGGCGAACGCGGGCTGTGGAAAACTCCGCGGTCGACATCGCGATCTGAGGCACCCTGCCAGCCATGACCTACCGCGACCTGCCCCCGGACCTGTCCACCATCAGCCTCGACGACCCCGGCATCGCCGCCGACGTCATCGACCTCATCCTCGAACCCGACGACCGGGAGGTCGGCGCGATCGGGATCATGTTGTGCGATGCCGACGGGAGAGGTCTCCAACCCGTCGTCATCGGCGAACTCCCCCCAGACGCGGCGCCCGAGCGGCTCGGCTGGGACCTCGAACCCATTCTGTCTGCCGTCGCCGAACACGGGGGGAAGGTGATCCTCGGCCGGGGCCGACCCGGCGGACTGCTGCTCTCGGACGACGACCGGGCCTGGCACCAGTCGGTTCTCGACCTCTGCCAGCACGTCCAGGTCCCCCTCATCGGCTGTTACCTCGCCTCGCCTTCGGGGGTGCGCGCCTTCCCGGTCCACCTCACCCGCGCGGCCTCGTGACGGTGGTCCAGCAGGCTCGTTCGCCGGGTGCTCGGCGCCGGTTGCGCCACAATGGCTCCCGGCCTGCGTCGCGCTCGCCGAGGCACGTGGGCGACCTTGGTCACGGCCGACAGCGACTGGCTGCAGCGGCTGGACCGAGGTGGCGGGATCGAGGCGCTGGAGGTCATCGGGGCTTGAGGTCAGCGGCGGGCGCCGCGCGGCAGGTACTCCGGCGGTTCCTTGGCCGCCGCGGCCTTGCGGGTGACCGATGTGTTCGCGGCGAGGAGCAGCCGCACCTGCTCGACCCGCTCGTGGGCCAGGGTCCACCGCGCCGAGGACGTCCACCGCCGGTCGACGAGCCGCTTGGCGGCCGCGATGGCGTCCGGCGAGCGGCTCTTGAGGGTCTGCGCGTAGGCCAGAGCCGCGGCATACGGGTCATCGGCCACCTCGCTGGCCAGGCCGAGGCGGACCGCATCGGTCCCTGACACGACCTCGCCGGTCATGGCCAGCCGCTTGACGACATCGGCGCCGACCTGCTGTTTGAGGGTCTGGATGCCGGACATGTCAGGGATGAGGCCCCAGGCGACCTCCATGACCGACCACTGCGCGTCCGGGGTGGTGAAGCGGTAGTCCGCCGCGAGCGCCAGTTGGAGCCCGCCGCCGAAGCAGTGCCCGTGCACGGCAGCAATGACCGGGACCGGCAGCCGGCGCCAGACCCAGCAAGCCTCCTGGAAGGTGTTCGTTCCGCGCCACGGCCGCGGCACGAACCGCTTGGCAATGCCGCGGGAGTCGTTGCCGACGGTCGCGAAGTCCAGCCCCGCGCAGAACGACCGTCCCTCGCCGGTGATTATCACGGCCCTCAGGGTCCGGTCCGAACGGAGCCGCCGGCCAACGGTGGCGAGCTCGTCGAGCATCGGCAGGGTGAGGCCGTTCAGCTTGTCCGGCCGGTCGAGGGCGACCCGGGCGACGCCATCGTCGATCGTGCAGGTCAGGTGGCTCGCCATGGGCTCACCGTAGGCCGGGGATCCGGCCGGCAGCGACGAGGGTGGCGCGCCTCTCGTCGGACAACCGTTCCTCCACGACGGCCACGCCAGCCTGCGGTGCGTGCAGCATCGCTCCCGGGGACGTGACGATCCCGACATGGTGGGGCGCGTGCCCCGGGTGGGCGAAGAAGTAGAGGTCCCCCGGGCGGGCCTCATCGACCGGGACGGTCGCACAGACGGCCTCTTGGTCGTGCGCGTCACGAGGCAGACGGATCCCGAGCTGGCGGAGTGCGACGTGGACCAGGCCGGAGCAGTCGATTCCGTATGCCGTCATCCCGCCCCAGAGGTACGCGGTCCCGGCATACGTCCGGGCCGCTGCGAGCAGCGACTCGGCGTCAGCACGGTGCGATCCGGCCGCTCCACCTGGTCGGTCTCCGGGGCCGAGGTGGGCTGCCCTCAGCCAGCCCGGATAGCCACCACCGTCGCGCGACGACGGCTGGGCGGGGCAGCGGACCCGTACCCAGCCCTCGTCACCGTCGTGGACCACCGTGACTGGTTCGCCCTCGAGGACCTGGGACT
>JBDTBX010000379.1:0-2793 GCA_039923915.1 Nostocoides sp.
GCTCGTCATCGGCGCCCGGCAGTCCGGCAAGAGCACCCTCGTGAGGCAGATCGGCGCGGACCGGTCTGCTGTGTGGCGCAGCCTGGATCGGCCCGCAGTGCGGAACTCGGCGCTCCAGGACCCCACCGAGTTCGTTCGCCAAAACGATCTGTTGATCATCGACGAGGTCCAACGCGCTCCTGAGCTGCTGCTGACGATCAAAGAGGTCGTCGATTCAGACCCACGACCAGGTCGGTTTCTCCTCACCGGCAGCGCCCGCGTGCTCGGTCTGCGTGGCCTGCCGGATGCCCTGCCGGGTCGGATGGAGACCATCGAGCTGTGGCCCCTGTCGCAGGGTGAGATCGACAATGAGCCGGATGCGTTCGTCGATGCGGCCTTCCGGCACGGCCCGGCCCTGACCCATCGGTCGGAGTTGACCAAGGCGGACTATGCCGAACGGGTCGTGCGCGGTGGTTTCCCCGAGGCCGTGGCCCGGACCGGTCGTCGGCGAGAACGCTTCTTGGACTCATATGTCTCGGATCTGGTCAACCGGGACGTTGTTCAACTGTCCGAGATCGAGCGTGGCCCCCAAATGAGGTCGCTGGTCCGTTTGGCTGCGGCCCGGAGCGGCCAACTGCTCGTGCCAGGGAACCTCGGGAACCAGCTGTCACTCCCACAGCCGACCGTCGCCCGCTACCTGGGTCTGCTGGAGGAAGTGTTCCTTCTCAAGCGGATTCCCGCGTGGTCGCGGAACCTCGGCAGTCGCGCCGTGTCCACATCCAAGGTCGCGTTCGTCGACTCCGCGATCGCCGCCAACCTCCTTGGCCAGGATGCACGTCGGCTCATGCGTGACGACTCCCCGTTTGGCGGCCTGCTGGAGGGATTTGCCGCGATGGAGGTCGCCCGTCAGCTGCAGTGGGCTACCGAGCGGGTGGAGTTGTACCACTATCGAACCAAGGACCACGTGGAGGTCGATCTGGTGTTGGAGAACAGGCAAGGCCAGGTTGTCGCCCTGGACGTGAAGGCCGCATCAACTGTCCGCTCCGATGACTTCGCCGGGCTCCGACATCTCCAGAAGCGACTCGGTGAGGACTTCGTGGCCGGCTTCGTCCTCTACACCGGCGGGCAGGCCCTTCCCTTCGGGCCGGCCCTGCGCGCGCTGCCGCTGAGCGCGCTGTGGCAAGCCCAGCCCTGACGACAGCCTGGGCTCCAGTTGGGTGGAATGGCGCCGGGAGGAGAGGATTGACGGCGTGAGTCCCGCACCCGATACCGCCCAGCGCGAGGCCGCCCGCAACCTCGAGGTCATGAAGCGGATGCGCGAGGTCGAGCAGCTGATCCTGGCCCGCGCCCCCGAGCACGACCTCGAGCCGTCGCTCGACCGGGTCCGAGCGGTGATGCAGCTCCTCGGCGAGCCGCAGCGTGCCGTCCCTGTCATCCACCTCACCGGGACCAACGGCAAGACCTCGACGACCCGGATCATCGAGGCCATCCTGCGCGAGCTGGGGCTCACCACAGGGCGATTCACCTCACCGCACCTGCACACGATGCGCGAGCGGATCTCCATCGCCGGCGAGCCCATCGCCGCCGAGAAGTTCCTCGCGGCATACGACGAGATCGCACCGATCCTCCAGATCGTCGACGACCGCTCGGCGGCCGAGGGCGGTCCCCGGATGACCTTCTTCGAGGTCCTCACCTGCCTCGCTTATGCCGCATTCGCCGACGCTCCCGTCGATGTCGCCGTCGTCGAGGTCGGGATGGGCGGGTCGTGGGATGCCACGAACGTCGCCGACGGCGTCGTGTCGGTTGTGGCGCCGATCGACATCGACCACACCCACTTCCTCGGCTCCACCGTGGCGCAGATCGCCGCCGAGAAGTCGGGCATCATCAAGGCCGACGCGATCACCGTCAGCGCCATCCAGGAGTCCGAGGTCGCCCAGATCCTCATCGATCGCGGCGAAGAGATCGGTGCGCGAATCCTGTTCGAGGGCAACGACTTCGGCGTCACCGGTCACGAGGTGGCGGTCGGTGGGCAGCAGTTCGCCGTGCGCGGTCTCGCCGCGGCATACGACGATCTGTTCCTGCCGCTGCACGGCACCCACCAGGTCCACAACGCTGCGCTGGCCATCGCCGCGGTCGAGGCGTTCGTGGGGGGCGGCGAGCAGCCGCTCGACCCCGACGTGCTGCGGGCTGGTCTGGCCAACGTCACCAGCCCGGGCCGGCTGGAGATCGTCCGCCGTAGCCCCACGGTCCTCGTCGATGCGGCTCACAACCCGCACGGCGCTCGAGCTCTGGCCAGGGCGCTGCGCGAGTCGTTCGCGTTCGGCAAGCTCGTCGGGATCATCGCGATCCTCAAGGACAAGGACGCGACCGAGATCCTCGAGATCCTCGAGCCCGTCCTCGACGAGATCGTGGTCGCCCGGACCTCTTCCCCTCGGGCGATGGCGCCGACCGAGCTCGGTCAGCTGGCGGGCGAGATCTTCGGCGAGCACCGGGTCACCATCGTCGGCGACCTGCCTGACGCCCTCGACAGGGCAGCCGAGCTCGCGGACGAGGGCGGCTTCGGCGGGGGAGTCGTGGCCACCGGGTCGGTCGTCACCGCGGCCGAGGTGCGGATGCTCCTCGGCGTCACCTCGGCCTGACAAGGGCGACGGCCGCCTCAGTCGATCTCTTCACCGGACAGCGCCTTGGCGGCGAGCTGCTCCTCGGTGGCGACCTGCCAGACCTCCCGGGCCGCCGTCACGTGGACCAGGATGATGAGGACGCCGAGGACGAGGTCTGGCCAGCCGCTGTGGCTCGCGGCCGTCACCACCGCCA
>JBDTBX010000380.1:0-2647 GCA_039923915.1 Nostocoides sp.
GCCGACCGTGAAGGTCCACGGGTCGGTGCGCAGTGTGCAGATGTGGGTCCCCAACCTAGCCGCCGCGGGCTCGGCCGCCGCAACGGCGTCGGCCAGATCGGCAGCAGCCCGGGTCAACCACAGCGACTCGGTGGCCCAGTGCCCCGCGTCGACGATGTACGGGGGGCCGCCGAGCGACGTCTCCCGGTCCTCCAGGACCGGGTGGTGGCGCAGGTCGGCCGTGACGAACACGTCGGCCCGGGCGGCCCGGGCCGCGTCGAGGAGCGAGTCTCCCGCTCCCCCGGACACGGCCACCCGGCATACGGTCGCCTCGGGATCACCACTGACCCGGATGCCGCCCGCGGCCGCAGGGAGGACCTCACCAAGGCGCGTGGCGAAGTCCGCCAACGACAGCGGCGACGACAGCAGGCCGACCCGGCCGAGCGGCTGCCCTTCCTCCATCGACAACGGCTCGACCTGCGACAGCTCCAAGGCGGAGGCGAGGGCGTCGTTGACTCCCCCGGCCGCGATGTCGGCGTTGGTGTGGGCTACATAGAGCGCGAGGTTGCCGCGGATGAGGGCCCGCACGGCTGACCCCTTGGCGGTCGTCGCGGCCACCGTGTGCACACCGCGCAGGAGGAGCGGGTGGTGGGTGAGGAGCAGGTCGGCGCGGGCGGCCACGGCATCGTCGATGACGGCCTGGGTCGGGTCGACGGCGAAGTGGACCAGACCGACGGTCTGGTCGAGATCGCCCGAGACGAGGCCGACCTGGTCCCACGACTGGGCCGTGTCGGGCGGATAGAGCCGCTCGAGGGCGGCGACCACGTCGCGGAGGAGTGTCACGGGCCCACCCAACCACACGAGCTCAGGCCCACCAGTCCTGCCCCGAACCCCCGTGTCGGCCCCCTCGAGCACCCCGTCCTGTGGGCCCGGCCGGGCTCGAACCGACGACATCCACGGTGTAAACGTGGCGCTCTACCAACTGAGCTACAGGCCCGCAGCGGCCAGCGGGCCGCTCGCGGGCGCCATTGTGTCAGGTCAGGGGGGCAGGTCAGTCGTCTCCGGTCAGCCGGGCCATTGCCTGGTAGTAGCCCGCGAAGTCCCGGCCCTCCCCCGTCCCGTTGACCAGGGTCCAGCGGATGATGCCTTCGGCGTCGATGAGGAAGGTGCCCCGGATCGCCTTACCGCCCGCCTCGTTGAACACGCCGTACCTCTTGGCAACCTCGCCGTGCGGCCAGAAGTCGGAGAGCAGCGGGAAGAAGTAGCCCTCCCGGTCGGCGAAGGCCCGCAGGCTGAACGTGTGGTCGCACGACACGGCGAGCACCTGGACCGCGTCGGACACGAACGACCCGAGGTTGTCCCGGATCTCGCACAGCTCACCGGTACAGATCCCGGAGAACGCCCACGGGTAGAAGACGACCACGACCGCCTTCTTGCCCCGGTACGACGACAGCGTCGTGTCGACGCCGTTCTGGTCCTTGAGGGTGAAGTCGGGCGCAGGGTCGCCGACTGCGAGGGGTGCCTTCGGGGTCGTGGTCATGACCCCGATTGTGCCAGCCGCGCGACCTACCGTCGAAGCGACTTCGGCGCGACGAGACGGGTCGCCCGCCAGGCCGGGCACGCGTTGATGCTGCCGGACGGGTGCAGGCCGGCCGTCACGGCCGACTCCTCGATGACGCTGGCGTCGACCGAGCCGGATTGCCCCGCCTTGGGGGTGAGCAGGGCGATGAAGCCGCCCTCGTCGAGATTGGTCAGGGCGTCGACGCACGCGTCGACGAGGTCGCCGTCGTCGTCGCGCCACCAGAAGACGACGGCGTCGGCGACGCCGGAGAAGTCCTCGTCCTCGAGCTCGGAGCCGGTGTGGTCCTCGACGGCGAACCGGAAGTTGTCGTCGACGTCCGAGTCGTAGCCGAACTCCTGCACCACCTGCCCCGGGGTGAAGCCCAGACGTGCCATCAGGGCGGGGGCATCTGAGGTCGGTGCGTCCGCGGGGATCGCCATGGCAAGAAGTATGCCGTGTCGTCGGGTGCGCGGCATACGCTGCCTCACATGGGCCGAGTCACGCGTCGGGTGCCCCGCACGCGCTGGGACCTCCGTCAGGAGCCGATCGCGATCATCACCCACCCGGACACGGTCGTCGTCGAGGAGCCGTTGGAGATCCGGGTCGACGGCGCGACGGTGACGACGACGATGCGCACCCCGGGCGACGACTTCGACCTGGCGATCGGCAACCTCCTCGCCGAGGGCCTGCTCCGCGCCGCCGACGACGTGCGGACGATCATGCACTGCACCGACGTCGGGCCCGATGGGGCGCCGACGTTCAACGTCGTCGACCTCACCCTGGCGCCTGGCGCATCGTTGCAGCGCGAGCCGGCGCGCCGATCGAGCGTCACCTCGAGCGCGTGCGGGGTGTGTGGCAAGCAGAGCATCGACGACGTCCTGGCCCACGTCGGCGGTGGAGTCCGGGACGACCCGATCACCGTCACAGCCGAGTCACTCGTGACCATGGTGGCCGAACTCGGTTCGCACCAAAAGGTTTTCGAGCGCACCGGTGGCATCCACGCCGCAGGACTGTTCACCGCAGAGGGCGTATGCCGGGTGGTTCGGGAGGACGTGGGGCGCCACAACGCCGTCGACAAGGTCATCGGCTGGGCCGCCCGTGAAGGCC
>JBDTBX010000381.1:0-6418 GCA_039923915.1 Nostocoides sp.
GCTGGCGAGACCCGGCGCGTGATGCTCACCCTCCCGGCGGCGGCGCTGTGATGAACCCAGTGACAGGTACAGCGCGATGACCACCATGGCATACGACGCGTGGACCCAGCCGGAGCAGCCGGACGCCAGGGCCGTCCTGCGCCCCAAGGCGCTCTTCGCGGGCGGGTCGGTCATCGGACTGCGGGCGGCCGGGTGCACCGCGTCCGGCATCGTGCGGACCGTCTCCATCTGGTTGTATGCCGATCCGCAGGCCGGGCTCGTGGCCCCGACCCTGTGGACATTCGAGGGCAGCCCGCAGGTCACCGTCGTGGGCGCTGGTTCGATCGTCGCCGCCGGTGTCGACGTCGACGGCAACCCGGTCCCGGCCCACCTCGACCTGCCCGTCCAGGCGGCCGGTGCCGCCCTGCCCGGGCAGGCGCCGTACCGCCTCGGCATCGACCCGGTCGCGCTCGCGGGCCTCGGCCTGGACCTCGACCCGCTCCGCCGCTACCTTCCGGTACGGCTCCGTCCGGAGTGTGGTGACGTGCCCGACTGCATCGCTGTCCCGGCCGCGCCAGCGCCGCTCACCGCGCCCGACTACGACACCCTGGCCCGCGACTACACCGGCCTGCGCGCGATGCTCGTGGACCGGCTCGGTGCGCTCCAACCGGCATACGATTCCTCCCCGGCGGACCACACGATCACCCTGCTCGAGCTGATGGCCCACCTCGGTGACCTGCTCTCCTACCGCCAGGATCGGTTGGCGACCGAGACCTGGCTCGGGACAGCGAGACGGCGGGCCTCAGTGACCCGGCACGCGCGGCTCGTCGACTTCGCCGTGCCCCCGGCCATCAGCGCGGAGACCGTCGTCCAGGTGCAGGTCACGCACCCGAACCTCACGGCGACCGACGCCAGCTTCATTGTCCTGCAAGGCGATCTGGCCACCGATGCGAGCGCCAACCCAGATATCGAGCCCGGAGCCGCCTGCTTCACGGTCGAGCTCGACGCACCCCAGCAGGTGTTCGCCTCACACGGTGAGGTCGCCCTCCACGACTGGGGCGAGGTCGACGCGGTCCTGCCCATTGGTGCGACGAGTACGGTGCTGGTCCGGCCGCCCGCGTCGGACCCGACCCCCCTGGCGACGTGGCTCGCGCCGGGTGCGCTGCTGGGGTTCGAGGTCGTCGACCCGGGGCCGCCGGGGCAGCAGGCGACGTGGACCACCCGTGGGCAGAACTGGCCGCCCGACGACGGCAGCGCAGGCCAGACCCGGATGCCGCTCGCTAGCCACCCGGCGCAGGTCGTCACGCTCACCCACGTCGTGGCCATGACCGACCCGCTCGCTCCGACGCTGCCGCTCGTCCGGGTGTTCTGGGACGCCTCCGAGGCCCTGACCGCCGCCGTGCCGGTCTCGGTCGCGACCGATGCCGGCAGCCCGCGCGTGGGGGTCGCCCGGCTCGGACTGCGCGCCGCTCATCATGGCCTGCCCGTCGACGGCCCCGGCGCCTTGGCCCCGTTCGACCCACTGACCGGAGACGCGCCCGACCCGGCTGTCACCGAGGTCGGCGACTACTGGCTCACCCGTGCGACCGCCGCCGGCCTGTCCAGCGCCCCGGGAGGTCGGCCGTGGCAGGTCGACACGAGGATCGGCCTGCCGAGTGGTGTCCCGGTCGAAGCGACCCGGGTGACCAGCCTGCTCCGTGCACCCTCGGACGGCTTCGCGGTCGTCGTCGACGTGGACGACGACGACCCGCCGCGGCTGCGCTTCCACACCGGGGCCATTGGGCTCGTCCCGCCGTCCGACAGCGCCGTCACGGTGCGCTACCAGATCGGGTCGGGCCCGGCCGGCGCCATCGCCGCCAACACCCTGACTCGGCTGATGAGGACGACGACCCCGCTGGGCCAGCCGGTCGTCTGGCTCGAGGCCGGTGCCGGGGTCACCGCCCGCAACCTCACACCGGGGGCGGGCGGCGAGGAGGCCATGGGTCTGGACGTGGTCCGGCGCGATGCCCCGCAGGCGTATGCCGCGGTGCCCCGCCGGGCCGTGCTCGTGAGCGACCTGCCGCCGTTCGCCCTCGCCGTGCCGGGCGTCGAGCGGACCGCCGCGCACCGGGACTGGTCCGGGTCCTGGCCGGTCGGGGTCGTTGCCGTCGAGACGACGACGGACCACGACGATCCTGGCGTCGACCTGGCCGTGGGGCAGGTCATGGAGGCGGTCCGGATGGCCGGGACCGAGGTCGTCACCCTGCCGGCGACGCCGATCGGTCTGCTCATCGCGCTGACTGTCTGCCTCACCCCCTCGACCGAGTCGGCCACCGCCCGCCTCCGGATCCTCGCGACCTTGCGGCCGGGCCAACCCGGAGCGGTGTTCTCCGCCGACGCTCACACCCTCGGGTCGGCCGTCTACACCTCGACCGTCGTTGCGGCGGTTGCTGCGGTCCCGGGCGTCGACGCCGTCCGCGTCACCGAGGCGCGACGGCTCGCCGACCCGCCCGGCCAGAACGACAGCGTCCTGCGCATGGCGCCCGACGAGATCGCGGTCTGCGACGACGACGCGGCCGCCCCGGAACGCGGCCGGATCGAGCTCACCATCGAGGGCGGCCGATGACCCTGCCCCTACCCCGCGACCTCGTCCCCCGCCCCGACCCGGCGCCGGGCCAGGCCCCACTTCGGCGCCGCCTCGCCGACCGGCGCGACTTCCGCGACGCCCTCCTCGCCTCGCTCGCCGAGGTCACCGAGCCCGGCGGTGGGCCCCTCGGTGAGCGGCTCGACGTCGCCGGAGACCCCACGGTCGTCCTCGTCGCCGAACTCTGGTCCCGCGTCGCCGACTCGGTCGCGGCATACACGGAGTTGGCGGCCGGCGAGCGCTACCTCGGGACGGCGCAGGACTGGACCGACCTGCGCCGGACGACCGACCTGCTCGGTCACCGGCCCACCCAGCGGGTCGCCGCCCACGGCTGGATCCGCTGCACGACCGACACCGCCGCGAGCCCGCTCGTCCCCGCCGGGACCCGCGTCCAGGCCCCGGGGACGCCCGCCCGCCCCGCCCAGGCCTTCGAAGTCGTCGCCGACACCCAACTACGGTCCGACTGGGCCGACCTCACCGTCACCGCCGTGCCGCAGCCGACGAGCCCGCCCGGGTCCGGGCTCCGTCTGCTCATCGACCCTGGCTGGCGGCCCTCCGACCGGCTGCTCCTCGTCGCCGAGAAGCCGACCATCTTCATCCCCGAGCCGACCGACTGGTGGGACTGGCTCGCGTGGTTCTACCAGTACTACCTCGGCGTCGCGGCCACCCGATCGGTCGTCGGGACGGTCAGCGTCACCAAGCGGGCCGACGACCTCGGCGCCGTCCTGTTCACGATGGACCGGTCACTGTCCGTTCTGCTGGCGCCTGCGGCGGGGACGACGTATGCCGCCTACCGGGTCCGCGCCAACCTCCAGATTGCCCGGCGCCTGGAGCAGTTGTCGTTCGTCAGCGGCGGGGCTGCGGCAACGGCGGCCGTGACGTATGCCGGTGAGGCAGCCGCGATAGCGGCGAGCCAGTTGCTGGTCGTCGACGCCTCGGCAGCCTCGCCCGGGCTCGGCGTCGTCGTCTGGAACGGGTCGGGCGCGCTCGTGACGACGGTGGCGTCGGTCGGCTCGCTCGACTGGTCGGTGGCTCCCGGGACGAAGCACCGGGTCGGGGTCATCGCGCTCGCCGATGCCCTGCCACCAGCGTTGCAGAGCAGCGACATCGACGTCTCCCTCGTCGACGACCGCAGGCTGGCCCAGCACTACGAGCTGCCGCCGCTCGTCCATGGCGCGACCCGGCTGCGGGTCCACCCGCGCCCGGCCGAGGTGCCGGAACGGATCGCCGTGCTCACCACGACGGCGTGGGAGCTGGCCAACTGCTCGCTCGACGGGAGCGACACGTCCACCGACGCCGGCGGGATGCTCCTCGCGCTGACCACCGGCTTCACGGGTGACGCGGCGACCGCCCCGGCGACGTCGAACCTCGTCGCGATCCAGCACGGCACGACGAAGACGGCCCCGCTGACCCTCGCTGCGGGGAGCGCCATCGTGCCCGGGCCCGTCACCGGGGATGTCGACGCGGCCGGGTCGGTCACCGACAGCCTCGTCGTCCGGGTCGCCGGAGTGCGCTTCGAGGAGGTTCCCACGCTGTACGCCCGCGGCCCGTCCGAACCGGTCTACAGCACCAAGATCGCCGCCGACGGGACCCTCGTCCTCGCCTTCGGCGACGGCCAACATGGCGCAGCGCCCCGCGGCGACGTCTCCGCCACGTGGCGGGTCGGCGGTGGCCTGACCGGTGAGGTCGACGGACCGCTCATCGACACCCTCCTCGGTAGCGTCCGCGGGGTCCGCAAGATCGCCGGTGTCGGCGCGACGACGGGCGCGGCCGACCAGGAGGACCAGCTGCGGATGCGGCAGGCCGCCGCGGCCCGGATCCGCGCCCTGGACCGGGTCGTCTCTCTCGGTGACCTCGCCGACCTCGCCCTCACGGTGCCGGGGACGAGCCACAGCGCGGCTTGGCGCGGCGCCGGGCCGCCCGGCTGCCCGTGCGGCGGCATCGGCCTGCACCTGGCCTTCCTCCGGATTACCGAGACCGGCGCCCGGGCCCCGCTGCTCACCGAGCTGCTGTCGATGGCCGGCTACCTCGACGCCCGGCGGGACACCTCGGTCGGGCTGTGTGTCTGTGCCGGTGTGTCCAGTGCGCTGCCGATCACGGCCACGGTCGCGTCCGATCCGCGCCGGGAGGCGACCGCCGTCGTCGCCGGGGTGGCCACCGCGCTCACCGACCCCAATGGCCGGCTCGCGGCAGCCCCGCGCGCGATGGGTGTCCCGCTCGACGACAGTGACGTGGTCGCCGTCATCGCACCGGTCACCGGGGTCGTCGGCGTGGCCTCGCTGGCCGTCACGCCCGGCAGCCGGCCTCCGTCAGCCAGAGAGGCCGGCATCGGTCGCACCCCGGCCGAACGCTACGAGCTCCTCAGCGTCGGCGCCGTCACGGTGGTGGCGACATGACGGCCACTGTGCGCAGGGAGTTCCTCCGGATGCTGCCCCCGGCCGTGGTCTCCGGCTGGCCACCCGGTGCGGACACGCCCCCGAGTCTTGCGTTGCTCGCTGCCCTGCAGGAGCAGTGGTTCGCCCTCGCCGCCGACGTCGACACGATCCTGGACGACGCGTTCCCCGACAGCGCTGCCGATTGGGCGCTACCCTTCCTCGCCGCGCTCCTCGGCCTGCCGCCCGACGCGGGACGCCGTGAGATCGCGTATGCCACGGCGTTGCGTCGGCGCAAGGGGACACCGGCCGCGGTCGAGGACTTCGGCGAGGTCGTCACCGGCTGGCCGACCCGGGTGATCGAGGGCTGGCGGACCACGCTGTGGTGCCAGCAGCTGCGGCACCCCGTGCTGCGGGCGGCCTCTCTCGACCTGCGGCACGGCGAGAACCTCTTGGTCGGAACCGGTCTGGACCCGGCCCGGCGCTCGGTCACTCCGGGCGGCCCCTACCACCCGGCTGCCGTGTCGGCCGAGGTCTTCCCGTGGCAGCTGGTCACCTACGACCGGGTCGAGGCGGCGCCGCTCGGCGCCGGCCGCTTCGCCATGCACCCGCTCGGGGTCTCGGCCCCGCTCTACCTCGCACCCCGGCCGCTGGAGATCGCGAGCGATGCCGAGGACGAGCGACCGCCCGGCGTGCCGCCGACGCCCCGACCACCCCGTGGGGCTTCCCAGCTGCCGATCCGAGCGAGCTGGCGGCTCATCGACGCCTTGGGCGAAGTGAGCTACGGCCCGGTGTGGACCCTCGCGGCCGACCACCCGCTGGCGGTCTCCGGCCCGTCTGGGCCAGCACTGCTCGAGGTCTCTGTCGACGGGACTCCGTTGCCCTGGAGCAAGATCGGGCTCACGGCTCTGCCTCCCGTCGGGGCGCCGGTTCCTGCCGCCGACCAAGTTCTCGTCGACCCCGCGCGGGCCGTCCTCGTGCCCGGCTCCTCGGTGACCGGGACGCTTCGGACCACGTTCCACCGGGCCACGCCCGGCCACCTCGGACCGGCGGCCAGCACCGCCGAACCCCGTGACGACGTCGGGGTCGTCATCGTCGTCGACCCCGCGCTGGGCGTCCACCCGCCCGGTCAGACCGTGGTCGCCGACCTTGCCGGCGCCTTCGCCGCGGCGTTCGCGGCAACGACGAGCCCGAGCGGACCCGACGTGCCCCAGGTCGAGCTCCGGCTGGAGACGAGCGACCGGCTCACGTCCCCGGGACCGGTCACCGGAACGCCCGCCCTGACCCGGTGGCGGGTCGTCGCCCCGGTCGGCATGACCCCGGCCGTCGTCGGCGACCTCGAGCTGGACCTCACCGGCGGTAACGTCGAGCTGTCCGGGTTCTTCGTCACCGGCGACGTCGTCATCGGACCGGCCATGGGCGAGGTCAACCTGATGGGCATCAG
>JBDTBX010000382.1:0-3013 GCA_039923915.1 Nostocoides sp.
GGGTGGCTGCTCGTGCTCGCCGGCTTGGTCGCCGTCGTCCCGTTCTGGCGCTACGAGGCCGAGATCGCCGAGCCGATCGTCGACGTCCGGCTGCTGGCCCGTCCGACCCAGTGGCCGGTCCAGCTCACCGCCTTCCTCTTCGGCATCCCCGTCCTCGGCGGCCAGATCCCGTTGTCGACGTTCGCCCAGGCGGACCCCGCCCAGCGCGGGTACGGGCTCGGCGCGTCCTCCTCGTTCGTCTCGACGCTCATCGGCGTCTACGTCATCACCCTGGCCATCGGCGCGTTCACCCTGCCGCTCACCACGCGGCTGCTCGGCGTCCGCAGAGCACTAGTGGTTGCGTGCTGCCTCGTGGGTCTCGGCTACGCCCTGTGGCTGCCGTTCCACGACACGACCGTCCAGGCTCTGGTCAACATGGCCGTGGCCGGCATCGGGTCGGGCGCCCTCGTCGCCTCGCTCCCGGCCTCGGCTGCGGCCGCAGCCCCACCGGAGCGGACCAGCTTCGCGACCGGCATGACTAACGCGACCAAGACCGTCGGCGGCGCCATCGCCTCCGCCGTGTTCGCCATCGCCCTGAAGGCGACCGGGTCGATCGACGGTTCCGGGCAGGCCCACGCGCCGCTGTCCGGCTACCTCACCGTCTGGGCGGTCTGCGCGGCCGCCGCACTGTTGGCGGCGGTGGCCCTGTTCGCCGCCCCGAAGGACGCCTTCAGCGACCCGGCGTGACCTACTGACGATGTGTCGTCGCTGCCTACGGGGGCCAACGCCAGACCCGAGCCGCGCCGAGGACGGAGGAGGTCAGGAGCCCGCGCTGTAGTTGGGTGCGTCGACGATGCCCTGGATGTCGTGCGGGTGGCTCTCCTTGAGCGACGCAGACGTGATCCGGACGAACCGGCCCTTGGCCTGCAGCTCGGGGATGGTGCGGGCGCCCACGTAGAACATCGACTGGCGCAGGCCGCCGAGCATCTGGTGCGAGACGGCGGCGAGCGGCCCACGATAGGCGACCCGGCCCTCGACGCCCTCGGGGACCAGCTTGTCGTCGGAGGAGACCTCGGCCTGGAAGTATCGGTCCTTGGAGTACGACTTCTTGCCACGCGACGACATCGCCGCGAGCGAGCCCATGCCGCGGTAGGCCTTGAACTGCTTGCCGCTGACGAAGATCAGCTCGCCCGGGCTCTCCTCGCAGCCGGCGAGCAGGGACCCGACCATGACCGACTCGGCGCCGGCCACGATCGCCTTGGCGATGTCGCCCGAGTGCTGGAGGCCTCCGTCAGCGATGACCGGCACGCCGGCGGGCTTGCAGGCCAGCGACGCGTCGTGGACCGCCGTGATCTGGGGCGCTCCGACACCGGTCACGATGCGGGTGGTGCAGATCGAGCCCGGCCCGACCCCCACCTTGACCGCATCGGAACCCGCCTCGACGAAGGCCGCGGCGCCGTCGGTCGTCGCGACGTTGCCACCGATGACCTGCACGTGCCGGGTCGCCGGGTCGGACTTGAGTCGGCGCACCATGTCGAGCAGGAGCGCGACGTGCCCGTGTGCCGTGTCGGCCACGAGGACGTCGACTCCGGCGTCGATGAGGGTGGTCGCCCGCTGCCACGCGTCGCCGAAGTAGCCGATCGCCGCTCCGACGAGGAGCCGGCCCTGGCCGTCCTTGCTCGCCTCGGGGAACTGCTCGCTCTTGACGAAGTCCTTGACGGTGATCAGCCCGACGAGGTGACCGACGGTGTCGATGATCGGAAGCCGCTCACGCTTGTGCTGGCGGAGCAGGAGCGTGGCGTCGTCGCGGCTGATCCCCTCGGGCGCGGTGATGAGCGGCATCGGGGTCATCACGTCGGCAACCTTGGTCGTGGCCCACTCCGCGACGGGCGTGAACCGGAGGTCGCGGTTGGTGATGATCCCGATCAGCTCGTTGTCGACCCCGACGACCGGCAGGCCCGACACGCGGTACTCGCCACACCTCTGGTCCAGGTCCTCCAGGGTGGCGTCGGGGCCGATGGTCACCGGGTTGGAGATCATCCCGGTCTGGGTCCGCTTGACGAGGTCGACCTGGTAGGCCTGGTCCTCGATCGACAGGTTGCGGTGGAGGATCCCGATGCCCCCCTGCCGAGCCATCGCGATCGCCATCCGCGACTCGGTGACGGTGTCCATCGCCGCCGAGACGAGCGGCGCACGGAGCCGGATCTCGCGGGTCAACCGGGTCGAGATGTCCAGTTCGGTCGGTGCGAGGTCGCTGTATCCGGGAAGGAGGAGCACGTCGTCGTAGGTGAGACCGAGCTTGTCGAACGGGGTGCCGGACGAGGAGCCGTGATCCATTTCCCGATTGTATGCCGGTCACTCGCCCCTCCCCGACCCGGAGAGGGTGACCCTCGCCGCTGGGGCTTGCTCCTGGGCCGATGCGTCCGCATCGTGGGAAAAAGCCCCGCTTCGGGGCTTTCTTGAACAAGTCCTTACCAAACCCTTGCCCAACGCAAACCAAGTGCCGCCTAGTTTCGGATGTGTGCACCGCAGGGGCGGGCACGACTGGACAGGGCAGGAGAACGAGTCGATGGCCGAGATCGCACGGCTACCCGGACCGCTGGCACACCGCTGGGAGTGGCAGCTGGATGGTTTGTGTCGTCGAACGAACCCGGAGATGTTCTTCCATCCCGAGGGCGAGCGCGGCAACGCCCGCCGGACACGCGACTCCGCCGCCAAGGAAGTTTGCCTCGGCTGCCCCGTCGTCCGGGAGTGCCGCAGCCATGCGTTGGCCGTCCGCGAGCCCTACGGGGTGTGGGGCGCAATGACCGAGGATGAGCGCGAGGCGTTCTACTAGGGACGAAGCCTCGTCGCTGACGCCAGCTGAGCCCAAGGGCTGGCGGTCCTCACCAGACGTCCCGGCTGCGGTCACCTGCCCCGACCGCAGCCGGGGCCTTATCGTGCCGGACGGTCTGCCTGGCTGGCACGCAGTTCGGCCATCGCCGAGCCACGGGAAACCACGAAGCGGGCGGATGCCGGGTGATCACCCGGCATC
>JBDTBX010000383.1:0-2931 GCA_039923915.1 Nostocoides sp.
CACGATCGTGCCCCGCAGGTGGCTCGGTGAGGTCGTCGACGGCCGGCACGGCACCGTCCAGGCCGATGTCATCGGCTGCGACCCGGTGACCGGCGGCTTCAGCACCGACCCGATCCCGATCCAACGACCCGACCGGCGGCGGCCGAGCCCGAACCTGGTCACCACCGCCTACCAGCCCACCACCGCCTGCCGGGCGTATGTGAAAGCCCGCGACCAGGGCTGCCGGTTCCCCGGCTGCACCACCTCGGCCTACTTCACCGATCTGGACCACGTCCGACCCTGGCCGGCAGGTCCCACCGGCCCGGACAACCTGGCCTGCCTGTGCCGGCGCCACCACCGGATCAAACAACGCCCCGGCTGGACCGCCCGCCTTCACCCCGACGGGTCGATGACCTGGACCGACCCCACCGGAACCACCCGCACCACCCACCCGGTCGACCACCTGGGCACCACCCTGCCCACAGCCAGCCAGCCCGCACCCCCGAACGACAACGTCGACCTCGACGACCCGATCTGGGGCGGGGACTACTGGAACCCCGACGCCTACACCGGCGGCGTCGCCCTCTGGCTCCAGGCCGAACTCGACCTCAAGGCGGCCGCCCACGACACACCGCGCAGGCGCGGCCTGCACCCCGAGCAACACAGCCGCCTCGAACAGGAACTCATCGAGGCGATCATCGACCACCTCGGTGACCCGATGAGCCGAAACCGCCCGCCTGATCCCCCAGCGTCTGACATCCGCTGGCGCGCCGCCTGAGCCGAGCACACGGCATACGACATCGCCTGTCAGACAGCGGGTTCCGGCTTGGGTATTGACAACACCATGACCCCGACGCTGATCGCGATGACTACCGAGGCGAGCGAAAGCGCCTGATAGCTGAAGTGGCCGACGACGTAGCCGCCGAGCGCCCCACCACCACCACCCGCGAGTCCCATGACGAGGGTGGATGCGCCCTGGACTCCCGGGCGCTCGGCCGTCGGGGTCGCGGCTGTGAGCATCGTCGAGCCCGAGACGTAGGTGCAGGACCAGCCGAGACCGAGCAGGAAGAGCGCGAGGGTGAGGATGCCGGACTCCCCCATCGGCGTCGTCGACGCGAGGAACGTCGCCACCACGAGGATCGCCGACCCGACGAGGGCGACGGGGCGGCCGCCGAGGCGGTCGACGGCCAGGCCAACGAGCGGCGAGAACGCGTACATGCCGACGATGTGGATCGAGATGACGAGCCCGATGACGGTGAGCGCGGCGTGCCCTTCGTGCATGTGGACCGGGGTCATGATCATCACGCTGACCATGACCGCGTGTCCGAGCGCGAGCGTGAGCAGACCGAGCAGGGCACCGGGATGCGTTGTGGCAAAACGAAGTCCGCGCGTGACCGAACCGTGGAGCACACCGGGGACGTCGTCGGTCACCTCCGCCGCGGCATACCGGCGTGCCTCGAGGAGCGGGTCGGGCCGGAGCCGGACGACGAGCACCACCACGGCGAGGGCGAGGCCGACGCAGGAGATCGCGTAGGGGCCGGCGAGCGTCGGTACATGGAGCATACGGGCGATCGGTGTGGACGGGCCGACGAGGTTTGGCCCGAGGACGGACCCGATCGTCGTGGCCCAGACGACAAGACTCAGGTCCCGCCCGCGGCGCGCCGGGGTCGCGAGGTCGGTCGCGGCATACCCGGCCTGGTTGTTGCTCGCGGACGCCCCCCCGAACAGGATGCTGGCGGCGAGGAGCAGGGGAAAGTTCCGTAGGACGGCCGCAGCGATGAGCCCGATGGCCCCGGCGATCGCGCTCAGGTAGCCGAACGCGAGGCCAGGCCCGCGCCCGCGCGAGGCCATGATCCGCGCCATCGGGATCGCGAGCAGCGCGCCGCCGATGACCTGGAAGGTCCCGCCGAGTCCGGCCAGATTTGTCGAGCCGGAGATGTCCTGTGCGAGGAGCGCCCCGACGGCGAGCCCGGCCGAGTACCCGACGCCGCCGAGCACCTGGGTGCTGGCCAGTATCCCGACGACCTTGCGCTGAAGGCTGGCCTGCTCGTCGCTCACAACCGGTGAGTATGCCGCGCGCTGGGGAACGACAGCGACTAGCCTCACGTCACAGAACGGGTCGCCGGATCTGCTGGTGACGCAACAGCTGACGGCGGGGTGGTTCCGCCACAAGGGGGTTGAGCCAGATGCTTGCAGTGGCCCTGTACACGGTCTTCGGCATTGGCGCGCTGGCCATCCTCGTCGGGCTGGGCTTCGGGATCGTCAACCGCGTGCGTGGCGAGAAGAGCGAGCCGTGGGAGGACGAGCCCGCCGACGGGAAGCTGCAGCTGTGCGGCGGCCCTGGCTGGGGCAACGGCGGCTCCTGGAACTGATCGCTGTGGCGCCGGCGCCACAGATTCGAGTCGACGGTGTTCGGCCGACTACCCTTGGCGAGGTTCGCGGCAGCCTCGGCAACCGCGGAGACCCCCGCCCTCGTAGCTCAGGGGATAGAGCACCGCTCTCCTAAAGCGGGTGTCGGCAGTTCGAATCTGCCCGGGGGCACCACCACACCGGACGCTGGCCAGGAGCCATTTTCAGCCCTGCTCCTCGTTCGGTCGATGCTCGAGAGTTGGACGGATTTGTACATTTCAGCGTTTTCCGCTCTACCATCGACTCATGAGCGAGATCACCGTCAGTGACGCACGAGCCCGTCTGGCCGACGTGGTGGATGCTGCGCGCGTTGGCCACGACCCGGTCTACCTGACCCGCCGTGGCCAGCGGGTGGCGGCCCTGATCGATGCCGACGACCTGGATCGCCTGATCGCGGCGGCTGAGGATCTGGCCGACCTCCAGGCCGCCAGAGCCGCCCGACAGGAGATCGCCGATGGTCAACCCGCCATTCCGTGGGCCGAAGTCAAGGCCGACCTGGGTCTGGCGTGACCTACCGGGTCCAGGTCGCCCCGGCCGCGCTGC
>JBDTBX010000384.1:0-4138 GCA_039923915.1 Nostocoides sp.
CATCGCATCGCCGACCTCGGGGTCGCTCGCGTGCAGCCCGGAGTAGCCGCGCAGGGTGGTCAGCGGGGTCCGCAACTCATGGGATGCATCGGCGACGAAGCGGCGCATCCGCTCCTCGCCGGCGCGGGTCGTGTCGAGCATCGCGTTGAGGGCGGTTCCGAGCCGGGCTGCCTCGGTGCCGGGTGGCCCGGGTGGCACTCGCAGGGACGTGTCGCCGTCGGCGATGGCATCGGCGGCGACGGTCATCTGCTCGATCGGTCGCAGCCCCAGGCGGGCGACCCACCAGAGAATCAGGCCCAGAACAAAGGCCATGGCGGCCGCGGCGAGCAGGAGGGTGCGTGCGAGGCGGGCGGTCGCGGCGTCCGCGGTCGTCGTCGGAACCGCGATGACCGCGCGCGCTCCGCTGCCGGTCAACGGGATCGCGACGACCCGGACCCGGCGGGCCAGACCGGAGTCGGTGGTGCGCCCGACCGGGGAGGTGAGGGTGTCGCCGGCGCGCAGCCTCGGCACGAGGTCCGGATCGGTCGTGGGGGCCAGGACGGTGACCAGCCGACCGTTGGCCGTCAACCGACCGACGTAGACGTCGCCGAGTGCCTCGGTGAGGCCGGGATGGGTGTCGGCGCGCGCGGACAGGGCCAGCACGGCCTTCGGGTTGTGTGCGAGGTCGGTGAGCTGCAGGTCGAGGGCCGCGATGCCGTAGTGCCGCTGCGCGCCCAGGATGGTGAGCCCGGCGACGAGGATCGTGACGGCGAGCAGGACCGTCGCGACCACGAGCCTGCGCTGCAGGGTCATCGGGGCGGTCCCGGCTCCCGGATCGTGTAGCCGACACCGCGGATCGTGTGGATCAGGCGCACTGGTCCGTCGGGGGTGCCCGGGTCCACCTTCTTGCGCAGCGTCGACACGAACGACTCGACGATGGCGGTCTCGCCGGAGAAGTCGTACTGCCAGACGTGGTCGAGGATCTGGGCTCTGGTGACGACTCGCCCGGCAGCGGCCATCAGGCAGCGCAACAGGGTGAATTCGGTCGCGGTGAGGTGGGCTTCGACGTCGCCTCGCCAGACCCGATGAGCGTCCTCGTCGAGCACGAGATCGCCGACCTGCAAGCGGCCCTGGGAGGCTTCCCGTGCGCCGGCCCGTCGCAGCGCCAGACCGACGCGGGCGACGAGCTCCTCCACGGCGAACGGTTTGACGATGTAGTCCTCGCCGCCCGTCGTCAGCCCGCGGACCCGGTCGGTCGTGTCGGAGCGCGCGGAGAGGAACAGGATCGGCGCGGTGACCCCGCTGGCGCGCAGCCGCCGCATCACCTCGAACCCGTCGATGTCGGGGAGCATCACGTCCAGAACAACGGCATGGGGACCGTATGCCGGAGCGACCGCGACCGCCTCGGCGCCGTTCGCTGCAGTGGTCACCTCGTGACCGGCCAGCCGGAGGGCCGAGGCCACGAGGTAGGAGATGTTCTCCTCGTCGTCCACGACGAGAACCCGCGCGACCGGGGAGAGGCGAGCGGGCGGCATACCGGCCAGTCTGTCAACCACGGCCCGATCGGAACTGGAGGTTTGCTCGTGACTTCCTGTGGACGTCAGGCCGAGAGCTGGCGGTTGAGCTCCGCGACGAGGCGCTGGACGGCGGGCCGGCGGGTCGAGGTCCGGCGAAACACGGCGACGAACCGCCGGGTGGGGGCCGGGCCGCGCAGCCTGATGACGCGGACGGTGTCCGGAAGTGCTGGCCGTCCCAGCCGCGGGATCACCCCGACGCACAGGCCGGCCCCGACGAGGGCGACCTGGGAGGCGTACTCCTCGGCCCGGTAGTACACGCGGGGGTGGTCGGTGGCGGCGGTGAGCAGGTCGATGATCCAGCGCGTGCAGATGCCGTCGGAGGCGTCGGTGACCCACACGTCGCCGACGAAGTCGCTGATCGGCGCGGAGCTCCGAGCGGCCAGTGGGTGGGTGGCGGGCACGAGGAGGTCGACCGGGTCGTCGGCCAGGTGGATCGTCTCCAGGCCGGCGGGGAAGGCGATCCGGTCGTGGACCCAGTCGTGGACGAGCGCGACGTCGGCGTGGCCCGCTGTCAGCGCCTCCAGCGCGGGCTCGGGAGACAGCTCCCGGAGCTGCAGTCGCAGGCCGGGTGCCGCTGCCTTGAGGGCGCCCAGCGCGGGGGCGGCCACGCCGCGGATCGCCGAGGGGAAGCAGGCGATCTGCAGGGTGCCGCTGAGCCCACCGTCGAGCTCCTCGAGCCGACCGCGTGCCACCTCGCGTGCCGCCTCGATCGACTCCGCGGCTCCGACCAGGACGAGGGCGGCGTCGGTCAGGACCACGCCGCGTCCGGCGGGCTCCAACAAGGTTGCGCCGACTTCGCGCTCGAGCTTTCCGATCTGTTGGCTGACGGCGGAGGACGTGTAGCCCAGCTCGCGCGCCGCCGCACCGACCGAGCCCTGGCGGTGGACGGCGCTGAGGAAGATGAGGCGAGACAGCTCGTACATGTAGCAACACTAACCAGTAACCTCGAGTAATAGGACCTTGTGCTTATGAATCCGGCACCGGGATCATGGGCGTCATGACCGCACTTGCCCCGCTGACCTGGCTCCCCGACCACGGAGCTGACTACGTCTCCGCGCTCGCAGCCGCCACGGCTGGCGACAGCCCGCAGGGTGTCCTCGCCGAGTTGGACCGGCTCGTCGACCAGAACCGGCAGATCCACGACCGCGACTGTCTGAACCTCAACCCGGCCACCAACATCATGAACCCGCGCGCCGAGGCGATGCTCTCGGCCGGCCTCGGCTCACGAGCCTCGCTGGGCCACCCCGGAGACAAGTACGAGATGGGGCTGGAGGCGATCGAACGGATCGAGGTGATGGCGGCCGAGCTCGCGGCCGAGGTGTTCGGCGCGCGTTATGCCGAGATCCGGGTTCCGTCGGGTGCCATCGCCAACCTCTACGCGTTCATGGCCACCTGTGAGCCGGGGGACACGATCATCGCCCCGCCGCCCAGCATCGGCGGCCACGTCACCCACCATGCCGGCGGCTCGGCCGGGATGTACCGGCTGACCACGCTCCCCGCCCCCGTCCGCGCCGACCGGTACACCGTGGACGTCGATGCCCTGCGCAGCCTGGCGCGCGAACACCGGCCGCGGATGATCACGATCGGGTCCAGCCTCAACCTCTATCCGCACCCCGTGCCGGCTCTTCGTGAGATCGCCGACGAGGTGGGGGCAGTCCTGCTCTTCGATGCTGCCCACCTGTGCGGCCTGATCGCGGGTGTGGCATGGCCGAACCCGCTCGAGCAGGGCGCACACCTGATGACCATGAGCACGTACAAGAGCCTCGGCGGCCCACCCGGGGGGCTCATCCTCACCAACGACGCAGGCCTCGCCGAGCGCCTCGACGCGATCGCCTATCCCGGACTCACCGCCAACTTCGACGCCGGCAAGTCCGCAGCCCTGGCTGTCACCATGGTCGACTGGAAGACCACAGGCAAGGCGTATGCCGCCACGATGGTCGACACCGCCGCGGCCCTCGCGGACAACCTCCTCGCGCGAGGGCTGCCCGTGTTCGAGGGCGCCCATGGTCCCACCCAGTCCCACCAGCTCGCGCTCGCGGCGCACGAGTGGGGAGGGGGTCAGCACGCGGCCAAGATCCTTCGACAGGCCAACCTGCTCACCTGCGGCATCGGGCTCCCCACCACCCCGGTCGAGGGTGACGTCAACGGGCTGCGCCTCGGCACCCCCGAAATCGTCCGCCTCGGCATGGTGCCCGACGACATGGCCGCCCTCGCTGGGTTCATCGCCGCCGGCCTGACCCCGGGCACCGACCTCGCAGCGGTGGCGGCCGAGGTGACCCGATGGCGTTCCGGGTTCAGCGGCGTCCACTTCACTGCCTGATCCCGCTTCGGCGCACTGGCCGGCGCCCGGAGCTCTGGAGGAAACCGCGAGGAAACGCTGGAACGGCCGCGAAGTGTGGTCGGCAGAGTGGTCCCTGAGCGACCCGACCCCCGGGTCCCCCTGACCCGAAGGAGTCACCATGGCCCTCCTGCCTGCGGCCCTCGCCGCGACCACGCTCGGTGCCGTCGCACTCGTCGGCGGCATCGCCGCGACGTCCAACGCGACCCCGAGGATCGACCCGGTCTCGGCCGTGTCCGCTGCC
>JBDTBX010000385.1:0-10988 GCA_039923915.1 Nostocoides sp.
CGGCGAACAGGGGCGTCGCGAAGAGCAGCAGCATGATCGTGCCGTGCATCGTGAAGAGCTGGTTGTACTGGTCGGGGTTGTCGACGATCTGCAGGCCCGGCTCCCACAACTCGGCGCGGATGAGGAGCGCGAGCAGACCGCCGAACATGAAGAAGGCGAAGGAGGTGACGAAGTAGAGGTTGCCAATCACCTTGTGGTCAGTGCTCGTGAGCATCCGGACGACGGTTCGTCCCGGCTTGGGCCGGTTCGGCCTCTCAGCCCGACCGGCGCGGTGGGGGAGGAGGTCACGCTCGGTGGCCGTCACCGCCGGATCACACCCGGAACCGACACGATCGCACCCGGAACCGACACCGGGGACGCCTCAAGACCGCTCATGATCCTGCCGCCTCATTGTCCGCGCAGCCGTGGCGGCTGCGTTAAAAGGAAAACTGTACGCTAAAGTGGGGGATCGTCAACCGTCGTGCTAGCCGTCCAGCAAAGGATGACCGCCCGTGAGACATGCGATGGCCCGGCCGTGAGCCCGCGACGCGTGTCCGCAGCAACCGGAGTCCATGCCGCGCTCGCCTCGCCGATCCGGCGCCACCTTCTCCAACTCCTCCAGACCGCTGACGCCGCCCGCGACGTCCACGACCTGGGCCGGGCCATGGGGTTGCATCCCTCGACGGTTCGATTCCACCTCGAGACCCTGCGTCAGGCCGGCCTGGTGACCCGTGAGCGGGACCGGCATCCCACCGTCGGGCGCCCCCGGACGGTGTACGGATGCGTCACTCCCGCCGACGGTGACGCTACTTATGCGGACCTGACTCGGCTGTTCGCCGCCGGCCTGGCCGAGTTCGCCGAGGACCGAGCGGCGCGCGCGGAGGTCCTCGGCGGACGGTGGGCCGAGCAGGTGGTGCCTGTCGCCGCCGAACGCGGGGCCGGCCCGGAAGAGGCCACGCGCAAGGTGAGTCAGCTGTTCGACCGGCTGGGATTCGACCCCGAACTGCGCAGCCAGGGCCCGACCTGGCAACTGGCCCTGCACGCCTGCCCGTTCCGCGCGGTGGCCCGCGCGTACCCGGAGGCCGTCTGTGCAGCCCACCTGGGCCTGCTGCGCGGCAGCGTCGAGCGCCTCGGGGCCTCCGCTACGGCCCGATTGCTGCCCTTCGTCGAGCCTGAACTCTGTCTGGTCGAGGTCACCAACTCTCCGGGGTGACCCGGGGTGCCGGCGAGGACCCACGACGCCATGCCGGGTAGTCGAGACCACCGACGACGGAGCCGGCGGATCAGTCGATGGGGCGGGTCCAGTGCTCAGTCGCGGCCTGGCCCAGGAGGTGTTCGCGCAGCGCAGCTCCCAGGAACCGCCACCATCTCCGCGATCACCGAGGGCCGCACGTGGGTCAGGCCGAAGACGGCGGAGTACCGGGCCTCGACGACGACGGCCGCCCGCGGCATACCGGCCAGTTCGGTGAGGGTGGAGCGCATCCGGCCACCGGTCAGGCTGCCGACGAGGTCCTCCAGGCTCTTGCGCTCGACGACGGCGACCACCTGCCCGTCAGCCTCGACGGCGTCGTCGCCGGCAACGAGCGCACGCCGAGTGGTGCTCGCCTGCTGGTGGGTGGACTTCCACGGGTACCGCTCTCGGGTGTCTACGAACTGGCTGCGGTTCTCCCGCGCCCGCTCCAGCACGATGCCGTCGCCGATCGGGGTCCGCGCGAGGTACGGCAAACTCGACTCGAGGTCCGGGTTGCGCGCGATGAGTAGCGGATCGTGCACGGACAGAGCGCATGCCGTGTGCTGAGGTCCGGGCTGTCGGCGGGAGCAGGCGAGTAGTTTGGCGGCGTGGACCTACCCCGCCCCGACGTGGACCCCGACGGCCTCCTGGAGTACTCGGTCGTCTTCACCGATCGCTCGCTCAACCACGTGTCCCAACGCTTCATCGGGGTCATGCAGGAGATCGTCGACATCCTGACCTCGACGTATGCCGCGCACACCGTGGCCGTCGTCCCCGGCGGAGGCACCTATGCCATGGAGGCGGTGGCCCGACAGATCGCCACAGGCAAGCGCTGCCTCGTCGTGCGCAACGGCTTCTTCTCCTACCGCTGGTCGCAGATCCTGGCGGCCGGAGCGATCACCGACGACGTCACCGTCCTCACCGCCCGCCCGGCCGACGCGAGCCACCAGGCCGCTTGGGCGCCCACCCCGATCGACGAGGTCGTCGCGGCGATCGGGCAGCAACGCCCCGAGGTCGTCATCGCCGCCCACGTCGAGACCTCCTCCGGGATCGTCCTGCCCGAGGACTACCTGCGTGCCGTGGCAACCGCCGCTCGCGCTGTCGGGGCACTCGTCGTCCTGGACTGCATCGCCTCCGGCGCGCTCTGGGTCGACATGGGCGATCTCGGCGTCGACGTCCTGCTCAGCGCCCCGCAGAAGGGCTGGAGCGGATCACCGTGCGCGGGCTACGTCATGCTCAGCGAGCAGGGTCGGACAGCCGTGCAGGTCACGACGTCGACGAGTTTCGCAGCCGACCTGTCCAAGTGGCTGTCCATCACCGAGGGCTACGTCCACGGCACGGCCGCCTACCACGCCACCATGCCCACCGACGCCCTCGCGCACAACGCGGCCGTCATGCGGGAGACCCGTGACCGCGGTCTCGACGCCCTCCGCGCGGCCCAGAACGACCTCGGCACCCGGATCCGCGCCCTCCTCGCCGACCGGGGCTTCCCGTCCGTCGCGGCCGACGGGTTCGCCTCTCCCAGCGTCGTGGTCGTCCACTCCGACGATCCCCAGCTGCGCACCGGCGCCGCGTTCCGCACTGTCGGCATTCAGGTGGCCGGGGGCGTGCCGCTCATGTGCGGCGAGCCGGCCGACTTCTCGACCTTCCGGCTCGGGCTGTTCGGGCTGGACAAGCTCGCCGACGTCGACGGATCCGTCGCGCGGCTCGAGGCCGGCCTCGACCGACTCAGGGCAGGGTGATGCGTCGCACTCGGACGCCGGCCAACCGGCAGACGCGGGTTAGGTTGCCGAAGGCAAACACCCGCTCCAGGAAGGCGCGACCATGCGCGTGGACCTCACCGTGCTGGCGATCCCGGCCTACATCGGCGCCATGGGAGCCGAATACGCTTGGCAGCGAAGGCATCCCGTCGAGCCGGGCACCCGCGCCGGCGACTACGAGCTCGCCGACACCCTTGGCAACCTGGCCATGGGATTGGGCAGCCTCGCCGCCCCGTTCGTCACCAAGAAGCTGCTCGACCCGGTCACCCCGGGCGTCGGCCGCTTCGCCAAGGCGCTCATGGGCACTGCCGTCGCCGCGACCGCCCTCACGACGATCGCCGACGTCGCCCGGCGGCGGTATGCCGCGGGCAGTCTCCCCGAGCCCGGCACCATCCCAGAGGGGCACCCGGCGCTCAACCCGCCTCCCCGGCATACGGACGACGTGCCCGGAGCCTCGCTGCTCCGCCAGGTGACCGGCGCCGCGGCCGTCGCGGCGGTGGCTTCGACCGCCCTCACGGTCGCCACCACGTGGGCCGCCCAGACGAGCGGCACCAGGCTCTTCGGGTTCACCACGCGCGACCTCGGCACCGGCGCCGTCGCGACCGGCCTCGGCATCATGGGCTGGGACTTCATCTACTACTGGAACCACCGGATGGCCCACGAGAGCCGCTGGCTGTGGGCGATGCACTCGGTGCACCACTCGAGCGAGCGCTACAACCTGTCCACCGCGCTGCGCCAGCCGGTCGCCGACGGGGTGACCCTCAGCGTCCCGTACGGCCTGCTCGCCCTCCTCGGCGTGCGCCCATCGGTCATCGAGAACGCCCGCGCCCTCAACCTGATCTATCAGTTCTGGATCCACACCGAGGCAGTGCAGTCGATCGGCTGGCTGGAGAAGGTCCTCAACACCCCCTCGCACCACCGGGTCCACCACGGCTCCAACACCCGCTACCTCGACCGCAACCACGGCTCGATCCTCATCCTGTGGGACAAGCTGTTCGGCACCTTCGAGCCCGAGGTCGAGCCGGTCGTCTACGGCCTGACCAAGAACATCGGCTCGGACAACCCGGTCCGGATCGCCACCCACGAGTGGCGCGCGATCGCCCGGGATGTCGCCGCTGCCCCGACCTGGCCCGAACGGTGGTCCACGCTCCTTCGCCGACCGGGCTGGTCCGATGCCGCTCGCTCCGCGGCCTGACCGCCGAGAGCAGCGTCAAACGCACCGATCGTTCGGTTTCGATGATGGAAGCGCGACGAGCTGAGCTCGCTGCCTCCGGGTCACAGGCCGAGTGACCCCATCATGATGCCGCCGTCGACGAAGACCGTCGTGGCCGTCACGTATGCCGCGTCGTCGCTGGCGAGGAAGACCACAGCCTTGGCAATTTCGTCCGGTTGGGCCATCCGGCCGAGGGGGATGGCAGCGTCCAGGGCCTTGAGCTTGGTCGGGTCATCCAGGGTTGACTGGTTGATCGGCGTGGCGACGGCGCCCGGCCCGATGCCGACGACCCGGATGCCCTGCGGCCCGAGCTCGCAGGCCGCGTTGCGGGTCAGCATCCGCATGCCACCCTTGGACACGCAGTAGGCGCTGTTGCCCGGCATCGGCCAGTCCTCGTGGACGCTCGTCACGTTGATGACGACGCCTCCACCGTTCTGGCTGATGAACTGCTTGGCGGCGACCTGGGTGCCGAAGAAGGCGCTCTTGAGGTTGATGGCGATGACCCTGTCGAAGTCCGCCTCCGACGTGTCGATGACGGTCTGGCGGGTCTCGATGCCCGCGTTGTTGATCCACACGTCGATCCGCCCGAACTCCTTGACGGCGGCGTCGCACAGCTTCTGGAGGTCGCCGACCTGGGAGACGTCGGCCTCGACGGCGAGCGCGTTGTTGTGGCCTGCGGCGGAGTCGAGCTGCTTCTCCATCTGGTCGGCCACCTCGGGCTGGGTGACGTAGTCGATGACGACGTTGGCGCCGGCGGCGGCTGCGGCGTCGACGATCGCCGCCCCGATGCCGCTGTTGCCGCCGGTGACGACGACCGTCTTGCCGGTCAGGTCAGTCATGGGTGTCCATGCCTTTCATGCTGGAGATCTCTTGGGGCTGGGGGTCGGTATCGCTTGCCACGGGACCACCGAGTCGCCGATCGCGGGCACCTCATGGTGTCCGTCGATGACCTCCACGATGCCGCCACGGGCTGGACGCTAGCGGTGGACCGAGGGCGGTGTACAGGTCCCCGGACTGGCAAAACGCTGGGAGTCCTGAGTACGTCCGGCCAGCGGACCCCAACCACCCGAGTCGTCAGGCAGGGACGGAGAGGAGGACGACGACCGACCACGCCTGCGCGCGGTAGTCGTTCTCGATGACCACGCCCTCGTCAGACGCCCACGCGTTGACCTCGTCGGGGAAGATTCCCGCGGTGTCGACGATCCGCCGCCACTGCTGGCCCTCTGCGACGTCGGCCAGCCCGAAGTCGACGGCCTCGTCGGCCATGTTGACCATGACGAGGAGGTCACCCCCGCCGACCTCACCTGCGTCGATGAGCAGCCGCACGGACCGGTCGCCGCCCACCCTTCCGCCCTGACCGCGCGGGTCGGAGAAGAGGTAGCTCACGTCCGACCCGCCGCGTTCGAGGTCGCCGTATGCCCGTTGCCGCAGGGCCGGATGGTCCCGCCGGAGCCGGGCCACGTATGCCGCGAAGCCCAGGATCGGGTTGATCCCGACGGGCGCGCCGCTCGTCCCGAGGATGTCGTTGTAGGCGAGGTCGGCGTCGTCGGGGTCAACCCTCACCTGGGTGGGCGCATTGGATGCCGCCATCGCCCAGTTGGTCCAGATGCCAATGGTGTTCAGGTTGTAGGGATTGTTGTTGCCGTTCTGTGTACGGCCCAGTTCATCGCCCCCGACAACCATGGGAACGCCGCGGGACAGGAACAACAGCACCCAGAAGTTGCGGATTCGTTGACGCCTCAGGCCCGGGTCACCGCCGCTGTCCCACGACAGGTTGTCGTCGGAGCCGCCGTTGGAGGGCCCGAACGGCATGTCGTTGTCGTTGACCTTGCCCGGGTAGGACACGAGGTCGGCCATCGTGAACCCGTCGTGGGCGGTGACGAAGTTGACCGACCTCTGCGGCCCCCCCTCGGCGGCGAAGTCGGCGTAGTCCCCGGCCACCATGGTGACGAAGTCGCCGGTGTTCCCGTCGCCCTTGAGGAACCGGCGCAGTGCGTCGCGGTATTTGCCATTCCACGCGGCCCAGCCGGGCGGGAAGTTGCCGATCTCGTAGCCCCACAGGTCCCACGGCTCGGCGATCACCTCGATGTCACGCTTCTCGGCCAGCGCCTCGATCCCGACAAGCAGTGGGTGGCAGCGCATGAACTGCTTCTGTGCGTCCACGTCGTCGCGTGGGTGGGCGTCGGGGCTTCGTCCCAGGACAGGCGCCAGGTCGAAGCGGAAACCGTCGGCTCCCATGACGTCGGTCCAGTGCGTCAGCGAGTCGAGGATGAGCTGGCTGGCCAGCGGGCTGGAGGCGTCGACCTGGTTGTCGACCCCCGTGGCGCCATCGACGAGGGTGTTCTCGTCGGTGAGGGCGTAGTAGTCCGGGGTGGCAAAGCCGCCCAACGTCGTGAAGCCGGTCGTATTCGGGTCGCCCCCCCAGTTGCCGCCCTCACCGGTGTGGTTGTAGACGACGTCCAGGTACACCTCCAGGCCTGCCTCGTGGAAGGCTGCCATCATCGCCTTGAACTCTCGGGTGGGGCCGCCGAGCGAGCGGTCCGCGGCATACGACCGGTTCGGCGCGAAGAAGCCGAGCGTCGCGTAGCCCCAGTAGTTGGGCGCATCCGATCCCTGCTCGCAACCGGTGGACTCATGGACGGGCAGGAACTCCACGGTGGTGAAGCCCAGCGCCGTGAGGTAGGGCGCGACCAGGGCCGCCCCGGCATACGTTCCCCGAAGCTCCGACGGCACGTCCACGACCTCCTCGAAGCCGGGAAAGGCCGCGAGCGAGGCGCGCAGCTCCCCCGCAGACCGATGTCGGGTGAGGCCGACCACGTGGGTCTCGAAGATTGCCGACGACTCCTCCGGAAGCCGTGGCCGGGAGCCGGTGGAGGTCTGGTCCCACACGACCACGGCCTTGGGCGCGACCCGGCCGGTGTCGTGCTCGCGCCGGGGCCGGCCACGGTAGTCGCCGCCGCCCGTGCCGAAGACGCCGGGGTCAAGTCCACCGGCGCGGACCACGGGGCTGTGCGGGCTGTGCGTGATTTCCATGGCGTAAGGGTCGGTGAGCACCTTGTTCGGGTTGAATCGCACCCCGTTGCCGGCGACGTCGCTCACGAAACCGGCCGGGCTGCCGCCCCGCGCCCATGCCGGGTCGACGTCCCAGCCGGGTCCCCAGACCCGGTAGCCGTAGAGGGTGCCCGGTCCGACGTGCTCGACCCGGCCCCGCCACACCCCGTCCGGGCCGATGGCGAGGTCGATATCGGCGAGCGCGTCCTGCCCGGTCGCGGCTCCGTAGATCTCCAGCACCACCCGTGTCGCCGCGGGAGCGGCCACCGCAAACGTCACCGTGCTCGAGGGGGGGTCGTATGCCGCACCCAAGGGCCACGTCTCCGTTGCCCACGTTGTCGGGGCCACTGACAGGGGCTGCGCCACACCTTCGGCCATCGAGGTCTCCTCTGGTGAATTCTCGTCGCGGGCACTGGCGCCTTGTCCCAAAGTGTGCGCCACCGCGGCGGGCGGCGGCGTCGGGGACCATCCCGCACCCTGCCATGGCGTCCCCGCCGCGGAAGGAATCCACGGCGGCGGGCGTTGTCCGTGAGGGTGGCGCCACCGTGTCGCGCCGAACCATCGAAGGAGCAGATCGTGCGGGCACTGTGGAACGACAAGGTCATCGCCGAGAGTGACGACACGGTCGTCGTCGAAGGCAACCACTACTTCCCGCTGGCGTCGGTCGACCCCGCGGTGCTCGGGCCCAGCGACCTGCACACGACCTGCCCCTGGAAGGGCGAGGCGTCCTACTACTCGCTGACTGTCGACGGGTTGACGAACCCCGACGCCGCGTGGTTCTACCCCGAGCCCAAGGCCGCCGCGGCGCAGATTCGCGACCGGGTCGCGTTCTGGCGGGGTGTCACCGTCACCTCGTGATGGACGCGCCAGTGTCGTCCTCGGCAGCCCCGACGAGGTGGCGGCCACCTACGAGCGGATCTTTGCCGCCGCCGTCACCGTCAACCTGCCCCGCAACGGCCACATCGAGGTCGGGTCGCCCTGCTCGGCGAGACCTGGCGTCACTCATCAAGCGCTGACCAGCGCCCGCTGCGCGGGCTTCAGCGCCAGAGGGCGATCTCGGCGGCCCGCGGGTGGTGGACGACGGTGCTGTCGACGTCGAACCGCTGGACCGCGCCGTGATCCGGGGTCCACGCCGGCCAGCCCGGGTCGCCGTCCCGGGCGAAGGCCACCCAGGCGGCGTGCATCAGGTCGGCCAGCGCCTGCGGTGCACTGTCCGGCAGGAGGTACTGCGCATGGGCGGGCAGGGTGTCGAACACGTAGGCGAGTTCCAGAGCGTGGCAAGCTCCGAGCCCGGAAACGGTTGTCTGCCAACTGAACTCATAGACGTATGCCGGCTGGCCGGCCGCCGTCGTCGCGGCTGCCACGTCGAGCATCGGCACGGTGAAGGCGGCGTCGGTGAGCATCGCGACGACCACGTCCCCGGGTGATGCACCCGGCCGCGCCGCGGCATACGCCGCATGGGTCGCGGAGGACAGGCCGTACCGCCTCAGGACGAGGGTCAGCGTCTCGGAGGTGATCGACGCGGCCAGACCGGTCGGCACCGTGAAGAGGCGGAACTCCTCGCTCGTCGTCCCGGTGAGCATCGGCACGGCCGGCCCGGTCGCGATCGTCGGCAGCGGGAGGGCGGGGATGAGGTCGTCGTCAAGGCACGGGAACCATGTCATCACGCCGAGGCCGGCCTGGATGACCGACGCGCCCCACCTGGCCGGGTCGGGATCGAGGGTGACTGCGAGCGCGACCGCCGTCTGTGCCGCGAGCAGGTCCGCCGGCGGAACGTCGGCCAGCCCGTCGATGGTCGGCTCCACGCCGAGGTGCTCGGCGAGGGCGGCCGCAACCCGTCGCGCGTCGTCGCGCGTGCAGACCGCATTGGCCCCGCCGCTCTGGCAGATGGCGCGGTGGAAGAGCCCGCTCGCCGCCGGGCTGGCGACGAGGTCGGCCACCGACATGGCCCCCGCCGACTCGCCCATGATCGTCACCCTGCCCGGGTCGCCGCCGAACGTCGCCACGTTGTCGCGCACCCATTCCAGCGCGAAGACCTGGTCGCGCAGGCCGCGGTTCGTGGGCGCCCGCTCGACCTCCGCGAAGCCGGCCGCGCCGAGTCGGTACTGAAGGGAAACGAAGACCACCCTGTCGCGTGCGAAGGCCGAACCATCATACGTTCCAACAGAACTCGCGCCCCGGACGAACGCACCACCGTGGATCCACACCAGGACCGGCAGGCCGGCAGCACCCTCCGGCGTCCACACGCTCACGGTCAACGCGTCGCCGTCCTCCGGTGGGCTCACCGACGACGGCAGCAGGTGGTCCATGGGTGGCGGGTAGGGGGCTTGGAGCACCGCGGCACCGTGAGCCGTTCCATCCCGGGGATCGGTCCATCCTTCGGGTGCCCGCGGCGCCTCGAAGCGCGCGCGCCCGACCGGGGGCGCGGCATACGGAATCCCGAGGAAGGCGCGTACGCCCTCTCGGTATGTACCGCGAACGGGTCCGTATGCCGTGTCGACCGTCGGCGGTGCAGAATCCATGCCTCGAGCCTGCCACGGGGCGGGCGGCCGGCGACGTCAGCCCTGGGCGGCGGCCCGACCCGCGTAGGCCACGGCGACGTGGGCGCCGAGGAGGGCGTTGTTCTTGACGAGGGCGATGTTGGCCACGAGGCTGGCGCCCTTGGTGATCTCGACGATCCGGCCGAGGAGGAAGGGGGTGGCCTCCTTGCCGTGGATGCCGGCGGCGTCCATGTCGGCGACCGCCCGGTCGATGATGCCGTTGATCCGGTCAGCGGGGATCTCGTCGGCGACCGGGATCGGGTTGACGAGCGCGACTCCACCGGCGATGCCGAGGTCCCACTTGGCGGCCATCAGGGCGGCGACCTCGGCGGGGGTGTCGACCCGCATCGGCGCCTCGTGGCCGCTGACACGGGAGAAGAAGGCGGGGAACTCGTTGGTGCCGTAGGCGACGACCGGGACGCCGAGAGTCTCCAGGGTCTCCAGGGTGAGGCCGATGTCCAGGATGCTCTTGACGCCGGCCGAGACGACGGCCACATCGGTCGTCGCGAGCTCGGTGAGGTCGGCGCTCGTGTCGAAGGTCTGCTGGGCGCCCCGGTGGACGCCGCCGAGTCCGCCGGTGACGAAGACCTTGATGCCCGCGAGGGAAGCAAGGCGCATCGTGGCGGCGACGGTCGTCGCGCCGTGGGTGCCCTGGGAGATGACGTAGGGCAGGTCGCGGACGCTCACCTTGGCCACGTCGGCGCTGGTGGCGAGCAATTCGAGGTCCTGTCCTCGCAGGCCGATGCGCGGCCGGCCGTCGAGCACGGCGATGGTGGCCGGCACGGCGCCGCCGTCACGGATGATCTGCTCGACCTCGGTGGCCATGGTGACGTTCTGGGGGTAGGGCATCCCGTGGCTGATGATCGTGCTCTCGAGCGCGACGACGGGGGTACCGTCGCGGAGGGCTGCAGCCACCTCGTCGGTGAGCACGAGGGAGGGGTGGGGGGTGGTCATGCGTGGCTCCTAGCCGGGCTGGTGGGTGCGTTGGTGGGTGCGAGGGTGGGCGCGTGGGTGAGGGCGGCCTGGACCAGCCGCGGGGTGAGATCGGGACGAACCGTGTGCGGGCTCGCGATGGTGAGGGCTGCGGCGGCATGACCGTAGCGGGCCGCGGTGACCGGGTCGTCGCCGGCGAGCAGGGCGTGGCAGAAGGCGGCGAGCATCGAGTCGCCCGCACCGGTGACGTCCTGGACGGTCGTGGGCACGGCCGGGATGAA